>JABDQS010000189.1 GCA_013042125.1 Eudoraea sp. | reverse complement strand
ATACTAGACCAATCTATACATGTTGGTGATATTATAGAGGTAGAGGGAAAGGTAGGCAAGGTGTTTGAAATACGGTTAAGGAGTACAAGGGCCATCACCAGGGATGACAAAGTGTTCATTATTCCGAATCATATCTTTTTGACCAATACTATTTACAACCATACACAGAATCATAATATGACGAGGGAGTCGCTGATTGTTGGTGTGGCCTATGGGAGCGATGTGAATTTGGTCACCAAAATATTGATAGATGTTGGAAGCCACCAGAAAGGAGTATTAAAATCACCTGAGGTATTTGTACAATTCGATGATTTTGGCGACTCTGCATTGATTTTTTCACTTAATTTTTTTATTTCGAATAGTTTTGGAGTGCCCAAGATGAGAAGTGAAATGCGTTATAAAATAGATGAAGAATTCAGGAAGAAAGGGGTCACTATACCTTTTCCTCAGAGAGATGTACACGTGTTTCAACAAAGTCCTTTCCTGCATCAGAATGCCTCAACCATGCCAGCCTCAGGAAAAGAGAAATAAAGCAGTGGTGTATTATGGGTCTTTGGACAGGAAGGGTAACGATACCTGGCACCGTTTTTGAAACGAAGAAGAACAATGGGATCTTATCAAGGATCCGGGATTAAATACTTATAGCATGCCAAAAATATTAGTTATTGAAGATGAAGCTGCCATTCGCAGAGTATTGGTTAAAATTCTTTCTGAAGAAAATGATAGTTATCAATTAGAGGAAGCTGAAGATGGCCAAAAAGGCCTGGATATGATCAGAAAGAACGATTATGATCTGGCCCTTTGTGACATTAAAATGCCCAAAATGGACGGTGTGGAAGTGCTTCAGGCCTCAAGAAAAATAAAACCTGAGATCCCTTTTATCATGATCTCCGGCCACGGTGACCTTGATACGGCAGTCAATACAATGCGTCTGGGTGCATTCGACTATATTTCTAAACCACCGGATCTAAATAGATTGCTTACCACAGTTAGAAATGCCTTGGACAAGAAAGAACTGGTAATAGAAAACAAGATCTTAAAGAAAAAGGTAAGTAAGAACTATGAAATGATTGGTGAAAGTTCTGAGATCACTGCTATTAAAGAGATCATAGATAAAGTAGCCCCTACAGATGCCAGGGTCCTTATTACCGGTTCCAATGGAACAGGGAAGGAACTTGTTGCGCATTGGATCCACCAAAAAAGTGAAAGACATGCAGCGCCATTTATTGAGGTCAATTGTGCCGCAATTCCTTCAGAATTGATTGAAAGTGAACTTTTTGGTCATGTAAAAGGAGCTTTTACTTCCGCCATAAAGGACAGAGCCGGTAAATTTGAAACAGCCAATAAAGGAACCATCTTCCTGGATGAGATAGGGGACATGAGTCTGTCTGCGCAAGCTAAGGTTCTGAGAGCCTTACAGGAGAATAAAATATCACGGGTAGGATCTGATAAAGACATCAAGGTTGATGTTCGTGTAGTAGCGGCTACCAACAAAGATCTGAGTAAAGAAATAGAAGAAGGCAGATTTCGTGAAGACCTTTACCATAGACTGGCGGTCATTTTGGTTAAAGTCCCGTCGCTAAATGACAGAAGGGCCGATATTCCCCTGTTGATAGAACATTTCTCTGATAGAATAGGTACAGAACAAGGTATTGCACCAAAGAAATTTTCTAAAAAGGCACTAGAGCTTCTCAAGGCCTATGACTGGACCGGGAATATCAGAGAATTACGCAACGTGGTGGAACGCCTTACCATTTTGGGGAATGATGAGATCTCGGAAGAGGACGTGAAATTATTTGCTAGTAAATAGATCGGATTTAAACCACATCTTACTGCTCTTGCAGACAAGTATTGGACAGATCTTCAAGAGCTTTTGCCGCTATCTCTTTCGTCCTTAAGTTATAATAGCGCTTACCTTCCGTTAAGTTGGTCTTGAGAAGCTGCAATTCACAACGCTCAAATATTCGCAGGACAAAATCTTGTGCTTCCTTGCATTCTACTGTTTGCACAACCTTATTGAGGGAATTCTGAAAGCTCACCAATGAGGAATCGATCTTGGATTCGAGTTTCTTTCCCACGGTTGGCTGAAATGACTTTTTAGGTTGCTTTAAATTGTTGGTATTCATGGCCAGCATATCATTACCGTACTCGCTGATATGTATCTCATCGTGATCTTGCAAGGCTTCTAAACTACCCTGGGTATTCTCCATGGCTTTTTCAAGCAAGATCCTGGAACTGAGAAGTGAAGTTACTCTCACGGCCTTTTTGAGATTATTCTCTCCCTCCTCAATACTAAGCTGTGCATACTCGCATCCACAATCTTTGAACTGTTTTTTTGATTTTTCTATGGCGTTCAATGCTTTATAGGCATAGTAATGCACCATATTCAACTTATGCGCATCTATTGCGTTTTGGGTTTGCTTTCTAATATAACTGATATTAGAACCTGCGTAAGTACAAGCATTAGAGTTTACCTCACCAGGGAGAACTGGTAAAAGGGCAAGCCATAAATAAGCTAATAGTCCTTTCATGAGCAAAGGCTTTTCGGGTAAGATTTTGGTGGAATAAAGATAAATGAGAAGTTTTTGACGACCTCATTTTATCGTCATAATGGGAAAAAGCCACGATTTACGTGATTTAATCTAACAGTATACTTCCTTTTATTCTCTTATTTGTGATGAGGAACTTCAAAGACATTATAAATTATTTTATATTCAACCTATGAAGAAAATCGACACCAAAGATTATAAGGTTGAGGAGAATATTCAACTGAATTCCTGGAAAACTCACGAAGATTTCAAGGCATCAGAGAAACAACTCAAGAAATACCTAAGAAAAATACGCGCGAAGTTGGGGAAATTTCAGGATGTTATGTACGCCCATGATAAGTACAGTGTCCTCATTTGTTTACAGGGGATGGATACTTCCGGTAAGGATAGCCTTATTCGGGAGGTTTTCAAGGATTTTAATGTTCGCGGGGTTCAAGTTCATAGCTTTAAGGTTCCAACAGATCTAGAACGCAGCCATGATTATCTTTGGCGTCATTATATAGCCTTACCTCCCAAGGGTAAATTTGGTGTTTTTAATCGAACTCATTACGAAAATGTCTTGGTGACAAGAGTACACCCCGCTTATATTATGGGAGAGCATATACCGGGAATCCACAGCGTGGATGATATTGATGAGGTATTTTGGGAGAAGAGGTTTAAGCAGATAAATGACTTTGAACAACACTTAGCACAAAATGGCACCATCATTTTCAAATTCTTTTTGCACCTATCTAAAGAAGAACAGCGCCAGCGTTTGTTAAGACGATTGGAGTTGAAAGAAAAGAATTGGAAATTTTCATCTGGAGATCTTAAAGAACGAGCCCTATGGGGAAAATATCAGAAGTACTATGAGGATGCCATAAATAAAACCTCCAGAGAACATGCACCATGGTATGTGATCCCTGCAGATAATAAGGAGGCTGCCAGGGTTCTTGTGGCAGAAATACTTCTTAGGGAGTTAACTAATTATACGGATGTGGTAGAACCGGAACTGGATGAAGAAACAAAGTTGAACATTGAAACTTATAAAACACAATTAGAGAACGAATCATGAAGAAACTACTTTGCCTGCTTCTCATCGTTAATTTCGCCACTATCTTTGGCCAGACAGAGGATGAAGAACAATTAAAAAAATTCTATGACCTGGCCCTTACAAAAGGAAAGTCATACCATTGGCTAAATCATCTATCGAATCAGATCGGCGGTCGATTATCCGGATCAGTACAAGCTGAACAAGCCATTGCCTATACCAAGGCAGAACTCGACTCTATGGGATTGGATAAGGTTTGGCTACAACCGGTTATGGTTCCTAAATGGGTGCGCGGCACTCCGGAATTTGCCTATATCGAAAGCAAGCCCGGATTTACAAGTAATGTTCCTATCTGTGCTTTGGGTGGCTCTGTTTCAACTCCTCCGGGGGGTGTAAAAGCGAATGTTATTGAAGTAAAGGAATTCAGCGATCTGGAGAAGTTAGGGAAGGAGAAGATCCAGGGGAAGATCGTTTTTTTTAATCGCCCGATGGATCCTACTCTTTTAAATACTTTCCAGGCGTATAGCGGTGCTGTAAATCAGAGATCTTCAGGAGCGGCTGAAGCAGCTAAATATGGAGCCGTAGGGGTTATTGTTAGATCGATGAACCTGAGGCTGGATGATTATCCCCATACAGGCTCTACCCGTTATGGAGATCTTCCTGATTCCGAAAAGATCCCTGCGGCTGCAATTAGCACAAATGGTGCGGAATTATTGAGTACCACCCTTAAATTGGACCCAAACATTCAATTTTATTTTAAACAAAACTGCAAACAATTAGAAGATGTTCCTTCTTTTAACGTCATAGGCGAGATCACGGGCAGTACAAAGCCTAACGAGATCATGGTGGTAGGCGGGCATCTGGATTCCTGGGATCTGGGTGACGGTGCACATGATGACGGTGCCGGATGCATGCAGAGCATGGATGTCTTGCGTATAATGAAACTAAGTGGCTATCAACCAAAAAGAACCATACGAGTGGTGTTATTTATGAATGAAGAAAATGGCCTGAGAGGAGGTAGAAAGTATGCCTCTGAAGCTGAAAAAAATGGTGAAGAACATGTGTTTGCCCTGGAGAGCGATGCCGGAGGATTTACCCCCAGAGGGTTTTCTTTTGATAGTTCAGAAGCCGATTTCAACACCATCCTGCAGTGGAGAACTCTTTTTGAACCTTATTTGATACAACAATTCGCCAAAGGCGGGGGTGGAGCAGATATAGGCCCCCTTAAAAAGGAAGGCATGGTGCTGGCAGGGCTACGGCCAGATACACAACGATATTTTGCCCATCACCATTCAGAGTACGATACTTTTGAGCATGTGAATAAGCGCGAATTAGAACTGGGTGCCGCTGCCATGACTAGCCTTATGTACCTCGCGGACAAATATGATCTGGGATCGGCAAACTAGCGGCATACTTAAAATGATCTACTAAGGATATGTACCGTAAAACAGGGATGTTCCCTCTTAATTTTATTACCTTTGCGGCTCATAAAAACAGATCATATGCAAAACGGAATTTACGCTAAATTCAATACGAATAGGGGAGAGATCCTTGTAAAATTAACCCATGACAAAACTCCGGGTACTGTCGGGAATTTTATAGCCCTTGCAGAGGGTAATTTAGAAAATAAAGCCAAACCACAAGGCACGCCCTTTTACGACGGATTATCCTTTCACAGGGTAATACCAGATTTTATGATACAAGGAGGTTGCCCATTAGGCACCGGCACAGGGGATCCGGGTTATAAATTCGATGACGAATTTCATCCAGACCTTACCCATAATGGTCCTGGTGTACTTTCTATGGCCAATTCAGGTCCCGGATCTAACGGGAGTCAGTTCTTTATCACTCATGTTGCCACACCTTGGTTAGATAACAAACACACTGTTTTCGGGAAAGTTGAAGGCGGACAAGAAGTGGTTGATGCTATAGAACAGGGAGATACAATAGAATCTTTGGAAATTGTGCGTGTTGGAAAAGAGGCGCAGGGATGGAATGCAATAGAGGCATTCAGAACATTTGAGGGTTCCAGAGAGAAAAGACTGGCTGAGGAAAAAGAGAAAGCAGAGGCAGAACTTCAGAAGATAGCTGCTGGTTTTGATAAGACCAAAAGCGGACTTCGTTATAAAATGATACAGAATGGGTCTGGTAAGCAAGCTTCAAAAGGGAATGAGGTCTCGGTTCACTACGAGGGATCGCTGGTAAATGGACAAGTTTTCGATTCGTCCTATAAGCGCAATCAGCCTATTTCTTTTCAACTAGGAGTTGGGCAGGTAATTCCCGGTTGGGATGAGGGCATTGGTCTCTTAAAAGTTGGAGATAAAGCTCGTTTTGTGATTCCTTCCAATCTGGCCTATGGCAGTGCAGGAGCCGGAGGAGTTATTCCTCCCAATGCCACTCTGATCTTTGATGTAGAATTAATGGATGCCAAATAAGGGTCCAGTTATATCAACTGATCAACGCTAGCTACGCTTGGTAACTTGAATAGAAAACAGTAATAAAACCATATTCAGTACTACCAGGAATAATAAGATGCTAAAGAATATAGACATAACCTTTTTATAAGTGTAACATCTTATCCACGTTAAACCCTACCTTACAGTAGGGTTTTTTTACAATTTTGTTTTACTCGTGGTACTAAGTAGCAATAAAACGATATTGACGGCGATCAATATCAAAAGAATCCAAAAAAAGGAATACATCCTGTTGGTTATTAATTAGTTAAAGGGGTGCTCTCTAAAGACGTAAAAAAAAAGAAATTGTTGTGTGGCAAGTTGTTGAAGTTAATAACAACTTATGAACAATTTAAAATTGTATTAAAAGGGCATAAAAAAACCCTGACCAACTGGCCAGGGTTATACCAAAAAATGGAATTTTTACCTAATCTAATACTTTCACATTAACGGCGTTTAATCCTTTTTTTCCTTGTTGTAGTTCAAATTCTACAACGTCACCTTCACGTACTTCGTCAATTAAGCCAGAAATGTGTACAAAGTGATCTTCTTGCGAACCATCTTCAGTGATAAAGCCGTAGCCTTTAGAATCGTTGAAGAATTTTACTGTTCCTTTACTCATAATAATAAAAAATAAATTGTTAATTAAGCCGCAAAGTTACATTTAAATATTTGAAAATAAGGGTTTTTCGTGTAGAATCTTTAAATTCCCTAATTGAGGCATTGGTAAGGCCCGCCAACAAGATAAAGGAGAATACCCATTTCAATTGGCGGTTACCAAGAACGGATACGATCAGGATTTTGCAAGTAGTATATCTCCACAGGCGTAACCTGTTTCGGGACTATCACATAATATTAGCGGTTGCATACTCCATACCCAGACGAGAGTTTATTATTTTTGATCTATGGAAGATATGACATTAGAAGAGTTGAGATACCCAATTGGCCATTTCGTCAGGCCAGCAAATATCAATTCCCAGATCGTAAAGGATTGGATCGCACAAATTGAGGCTTTGCCGGTAAACGTATCAGACATCGTAACTCCCCTGTCAAAATCACAATTAGATACGCCTTATCGTCCCGGGGGTTGGACAGTACGCCAGGTTGTGCATCATCTGTCTGATAGCCATCACCATAGCTATATTCGATTTAAATGGGCATTAACTGAAGATAAACCGGTCATTAAGCCCTATTTGGAAAAGGAATGGGCACAATTGTTTGATTCTATTCCCGGACCTATCGATCTATCGCTTGCCCATCTGGAGGCTGTTCACATGAAATTAGTTTATCTACTCAATGGACTTTCATCCGAACAACTAAAGAAGACCTTTATTCACCCTGTAGGCAATGCGGAAACAACCCTTGAAGAGAATATTGGGAGGTATGCATGGCACGGAAATCA
>JABDQS010000175.1 GCA_013042125.1 Eudoraea sp. | reverse complement strand
AAGTATCCATTTTGGTATACCAGCACCTTCTTTTTCTCCTCGCAACATATAGAAGTGGACCATTAAAAAGACTGCCAACATTAGGATAATACCTGTAATGGCAATATTTTTTAGCTGGGGTATACATAATCCTATCCCGAGTCCAATCTCAGCTAACCCACTTGCATACACCAGTTCCCTGTGGTTAGGGAGATATTTGGGCATGATCCTGATATACGCTTTGGGTTTGACAAAGTGCAATATTCCTGCAACGATATACATTGCAGCCATTACATACAAATCCCAGGGTTCGTTCATACCGTAAAAATAAAAAGGCCGCTCGATAAAGCGGCCTTTTTAAGATGGAAATTCGATTTATTTTACCATTTCGTAACTGCGTTTAATGAAGTTGGTAAGGGCTTCGCCTTTTAAAAGGCCTTTGGACAGTCTGGCAAGATCGAGCGACTGATTAATGAGCCGTTCTCTTTTCTTTGATGTCCTGGTATTTAAAATCTCACCAACAAGCTCATGGTTGGTATTCACAACCAGATTGAACATGTCTGGCATATTCCCCATGCCCATCATTCCTCCACCGGTTTGTTGCATCTCTTTCATTCTTCGCATAAACTCGGGTTCTGTGATAATAAAGGGAGCGGCCATACTATCCATAGGCTCTAGTTGAACTGTATACCCTTTTTCGCCTACTGCTTCTTCAATTTGAGTCTTAAGCTTCTCTTTTTCTTCGTCAGAGAGCTTGCTGATCTGGTTCTCCTCTTTTTTAATAAGGTTATCCAGATGATCTGCATCAACACGGGCAAAGGAAACTTTCTCCTTGGATGTTTCAAGTTTTTGAAGCAGGTGCCCAACAATTGGAGAATCCATTAACAATACTTCATACCCTTTAGCTTTAGCCGCTTCAATATAACTGTGTTGTGCTTCTTTATCGGAAGCATACAGTACTACCAGCTTTTCGTCCTTATCCGTTTGCAGAGCTGAGGTCTTTTCCTTTAGTTCTTCAAAGGTGAAATAGTTGCCATCTACTGTGGGATACAGGGCAAAAGCGTCTGCTTTTTCAAAGAATTTATCTTCAGAAAGCATTCCATATTCAATAACGATCTTAATGTCATTCCATTTGGCTTCAAAATCTTCCCGATTCTCTTTAAAAAGCGAGGCGAGTTTATCTGCCACTTTTCTTGAGATATAGGATGATATCTTTTTTACGGCACCATCGGCCTGTAAATACGAACGGGAAACATTTAAAGGAATATCCGGAGAGTCTATAACTCCTCTTAACATGGTAAGGAATTCCGGAACGATCCCTTCTACATTATCTGTAACAAATACCTGATTCTGATAAAGTTGGATCCTGTCCTTCTGAATATTCAGATCGTTGGTTAGCTTTGGAAAATAGAGTATTCCGGTTAGGTTAAAAGGATAATCTACATTTAGATGAATATTAAAGAGCGGTTCTTCGAACTGCATTGGATATAATTCCCTGTAAAAGGACTTATAATCGTCCTCCTTTAATTCCGTAGGCTTCTTGGTCCAGGCAGGATTAGGATTGTTGATGATATCATCTACCTCTTTCGTTGGAGCCGGATCTTCTTCTTTAGCACCTTTGGGTTTAGGAAGCGTTTCGGTTCTGGTCCCAAATTTTATTGGGATAGGCATAAATTTATTATACTTGGTGAGTAACTCACGGATACGTTGCTCTTCAAGAAATTCTGTGGAATCATCTGCAATGTGCAGGATGATCTCAGTTCCATGACTATCCTTTTTCCCCTTCTTAAGACTGAATTCCGGAGACCCGTCACAGCTCCAATGGGCGGCGGGTTCATCCTTAAAACTCTTGGTAATGATCTCCACTTTTTTGGCCACCATAAAAGAGGAATAGAATCCAAGGCCAAAATGTCCTATGATCCCGGAATCTTTACCGGCGTCTTTGTATTTATCCAAAAACTCTTCGGCACCTGAAAAGGCCACTTCGTTAATATATTTTTTTACCTCTTCCTGGGTCATTCCAATGCCCTCATCAATGATATGGAGTTTCTTACCCTTCTTGTCTACCTTCACTTCTATCATGGGATTTCCATACTCCACCTTGGCTTCGCCAATGGAGCTGAGGTGCTTCAGTTTGATGGTCGCATCTGTTGCGTTCGATATTAATTCTCTGAGGAATATTTCATGGTCACTGTACAAGAATTTCTTAATTAGTGGAAAAATATTCTCTACAGAAACGTTGATCTTACCTGTTGCCATTTTTTTCTTTTTAAGTTAACTCAGTTACAAGGTCAAAAAAAGTACCATAGCTTAATAGTGTGACAAACTGACACATATTTTTGTCATCCTACTTAGCAGGGGGAAACTTTAACAATTATTTTTGTTTAAATAATATTGATAATACTTAAACATTAATTATATTTGTAGTGTGATTACGAGAAAATCATTGCTATGAAAAAGTAAAATTGATTTTTGTAATCAGTTTGTTTATTAATTGGTTAGGTTGTTAGAAAGCGTGGTTTCTTCGGAAATCACGCTTTTTTAATTATTACTCATTATTCTCATATTATTAACAAATAATTGTTTATAAAATAGTAATTTTACATAAACAAAAATAAAACAACATGGCGGCGAAAAAATCTACAGCTACCTCTAAAAAGGACCAAATAATTAACGGGTATATGACATATGTCCTTGAACATGAAAAGATACCTGCTTCCGTCTACAAGTTTTGCAAGTCTATTAAAGTTACCGAAGAACAATTTTACACACATTTCGGATCTATTGAAACTCTTCAGAAAAGAATCTGGGATACTTTTTTTATGAACACCAAAGAACTCATGGAAAAGAACAAGGAGTATGATAGTTCTTCCAATAAGGATAAGATGCTCACCTTCTTTTTTACCTTTTTTGAATTGTTGACCCTCAATAGAAGTTATGTTTTGTTCACTCTTGATCAACAGGGTCCTATGCTCAAGAAAATGGAGCAGCTTAAAAGTTTGCGAAAGCATATTAAAGCTTTTGCGGCAGATCTCATTGAGGATGGGAACGAATCTAAATCCTACAAGATCTCCAAACACAATCCTGCATTATTTTCAGAAGGTGCCTGGTTGCAGTTCCTGTTCCTTCTTCAATTTTGGTGCGACGACTCATCACCTTCATTTGAAAAAACAGATATCGCTATAGAAAAGTCGGTCCAAACGATCTTTGATGTGTTTGATAATACGCCATTAGATAGTATTCTCGATTTTGGAAAGTTCCTCTACAAGGAAAACATGGCCTAGGGGATAAATTTTTAGAAGTACCAAATACTATGAAAACACTGGACAAGATCCCGACGGGTAAAATTGAGAGAGCAGGTAAATTGGTTAAGACCGGCGTGAAGGTTGGGGGTAATTATGTGAAATACTATAGCAAAAAACTGGTAAACTCTGACCTAACGCGCGATGAGCTTAACGAAAATAACGCATCAGACATATATGACGGCTTAAAAAGTCTGAAAGGGAGTGCCCTGAAAGTGGCTCAAATGCTGAGTATGGAAAAAAACTTGTTGCCCAGAGCCTATGTAGAGCGTTTTTCATTGGCACAGTTTTCAGTTCCACCATTATCTGCTCCTTTGGTTAGAAAGACCTTTAAAAGATATCTGGGTTCTTTCCCTGAAGAAGTGTTCGATACTTTCGAAAAGGATTCCATTAATGCAGCCAGTATAGGGCAGGTACACAAAGCAGAGAAAAACGGAAAGGATCTTGCCGTAAAAATTCAATATCCTGGTGTAGCTC
>JABDQS010000171.1 GCA_013042125.1 Eudoraea sp. | reverse complement strand
CTCTCAGATCTTCCAGCATACTCTCGGTACTCTTTAATTCATTGGAAAACCCAAAACTCTCAAGGTCCCCATGACCATCGCCCGCATGCTCCTCGATCATATATAATTCATTGCCAAAGGTTTTGTTAAACTCTTCCAGAGCAGGTTGCTTGGGCACATAGTACAGCACAGGATTAGTGTGAAAAAGTCCTACGGCGTCGGAAAGTGGGCCTATAGTAAAGGGTGCATATGGATGAGCCCCTGTATAAAAGTCACTTAGGATATCTTCGGTATAGGTATTTTCAAAATCACCTACAATATACTGTTCCTTAAAGGCCATTGACTGCAGGTACAGTTCCGCACTTTTTCGCAAGGCACGCATCACATATTCCTTCCCATTTTTATGACGTAGTCTCAGTGATTTTGATTGGTGGCCTCCTCCTTTTCTTACAGGAACCAAACCTCCAAAAAGAGTATCTATCCGTACTGTTGGGACCTTTACCTTAGTTCCATAATAAGATCTGTATCGATCTCCCCAAATGGTGCGATAAAATCCGCTTTTATCAATTTCTTCTTCAGTATAAACTGAGGCTTCCACTTCTGAAGGAAAGATCTCGGGATACTTATCCTCATTTATGTCCCTGAATGGGGAAAGTACATCTGAGGCAAATAGAAATTTTTCATTCTCATTTTCATCTAAACCAAAAAACCTAACCTTGGAGGACCCATCCTTATAAATTTCCAAAGTGGCAAACCCCTGATGACCAGTTGAAAATTTACTTCCATTCAATAATCGGGTATACCCTTTCTTTGCACCAGATCCACTTACGATCTGGGGGGTGTTCTCTTCCACAATATATTGCAATGTATGTTCATGACCTGAGGTAAAAATTACACGATCTGAAAATTGAGCCAGGGTTACTAGGCGCTTTCTCAATGCTGTATATCTGCTATTTTGAAGATCTTCCATAGAAGCACCGGAAGTTCTTCTAATAACATTAATTAAACTACCAATAATGGGGATCGGCAGTGTCTCATTCAAAGGAAATATGTTCTTTTTGAAGGCGTACAGTCCATTATGCGATCCGTAGGTGAACATTGGGTGGTGAATAGCAATGACCGTCGTACGGGTCCGGTTCTTTTTTATGATGCTTTCAATTTCCTCAAAAAAAGCTTCTCTGCTTTTTATATCGCATCCGTCATTGATGGTTGGGTGTTTATCCCAATTGGTAAGAAACCATTCTGAATCAATAGTGACCAGTAGTATATCATCCGAAATTTCTTCCTCTTCAATGGGGCATCCTCCCTCCGGTAGGAATACATTTTTTTTATCTATCTTTTTTTCAATGTATTTCTGCTGCCTCTTCAACCCAACTAACCCTTCATTATACCAATCGTGATTACCAGGAATAAAGATCGGATGGCCTTTAAAATTGGTAAGTGTGGCCAACTGAGCATCCAGATGGTTCTTAGCAACCTTGTATGCGATCGTTGAGTCCTTTTTATCTGGTAACCCGGCCGGATAAATATTATCTCCAAGGAAAATTGCAGTACTATTTTTAGTAGCCGTATTCAATTGATCCCTGAATATTTTTAAGGCAGGATTTAAATCTCTGATAGGGGAAAGTCCGGCGTCGCCTATTAAATAAAATGTATGAGAGACCTCTTTAGCTGATGGTCTGTCACTTAGAGGAGGTGTTTCATATTTGGTTTTATAAGTAGCACAGTTTACAAAAAGCAAGAGTAATACACATAAGTATAAATGTTTATATAAGTGCATAAAAAATAGAGTTCAAAATTTTGTAATTTGTAAATCTTAAATGATGTATATGTCGGAAATAGTTGAGAAAACTAACAACTTTGTAGTTGACTTATTATCCAAGGAATTAGATCCTAAATTTCTTTATCACAATTTGCGACATACACAGCGAGTTGTTAAAAGTACTAAAGAATTAATAGAGTTCAATGATCTGGAAGAACAGGACAAAGAAGTACTTCTTTTGGCTGCCTGGCTTCACGATACTGGCTATACAAAAGGATTTGAAGATCACGAGGAACACAGTTGTACTATAGCCAGGAAATTTTTAAAAGAACATGGCTATAAGACTTCTTTAATAGAAAAGGTTTGTGACATAATCCTCGCTACCAAACGAGGTCATGAACCTTCCAATATATTAGAAGAAATAATTCGTGATTCTGACGCCTCACATTTTGGACAAAAGAGTTATCTAGCCACTTCCGAACTTTTAAGGGAGGAACTAGATCAATTAGGTATTGCATCTTATTCCCCCCAGGAGTGGCGAGAGGAGAATATAAAGATGTTTCGTGCCGAGCACCGTTTTTATACAGACTATGCCAAGGAAAATTGGCAGGAAGGGAAAGATAAAAACATCAAAAAACTTGTAAAGGAGAAAAAAGCACGAAAAAATCTGGCTAAAAAAGAACAACTTAAAGCTCAGTTCAAAAGTGAGAGCCCTGAGCGGGGTATTCAAACCATGTTCCGGGTAACTATGCGGAATCACCTAAAATTGAGTGATATTGCGGATACGAAAGCTAACATTCTACTTTCAGTTAATGCCATTATTATTTCGCTGGTTCTTTCCAACCTAATTCCAAAATTAGATAATCCTTCCAACGATTATCTGATATATCCCACGGGAATTTTTGTTGTATTTAGTATTGCTTCTATGATCATGTCCATTCTGGCAACCAGACCCAATGTAACCAGAGGAGAATTTACAAAGGAAGATGTTGCGAATAAAAATGTAAACCTCTTATTCTTCGGAAATTTCCATAAGATGAAATTACAGGAGTATGAATGGGCCATACAGGAACTAATCCAGGATAAAAAATATGTTTATTCCTCCCTTACCAAGGATCTCTATTATCTTGGAGTTGTACTGGACAGGAAATACCGACTATTACGATGGACGTACACGATTTTTATGATAGGTATGATCCTATCCGTCATCGCTTTTTTTATAGCATTGAAATATTACGGGCCGGATAGAATTCTGAAAATGTCGGAAACCTCAATGGCATTATTCTTTTAGTGCCTCCATGAGGTCATCATAAGTGTATGTTTTCTGTGGTTCTTCTTGTTTATTATAGAGAATTTCCACTCTAATGGCTTTTAAGCCTGTAACACCCTGAAGGCCTTCCAATTCTACGATCTCTATGTTGTTGGTAAAATACCCCTTCGACTTTAGAAAGGAGATGTATCTCAAATATTCCAATTCATCATGCTTCTGAGAGTACACAATAACCAATTTACCCTTTGCCGTTAAACGTTCTGAGGTACCCTTGATAAATGATTTATCTATGCGTTTTTTAATGATCTCGTATCTGGCGTTATAGGTACCGTCAACATCAAAATGCTTTTCATCCATCCTGAAACGAATAGAAAGAGACGTGTTGTAAACAAGGATCAATGATGCTACATCCAATTTAACAGGTAAAAAGGGTTTTAAATTGTAATAGCTATTTTCCATATCACACATCACCTGCAATTGCCATAAGCGCAGATTATTCAGATACAGAACATCAAAATTGCTGTTTTCTGTGATCTCATTCCCGATGTATAAGTTATGCTCTACTCCATCAGTTTTATAGCGTTCAAAATAGTGAGGAAACATGGCCTGTGCTTGTTTCTGACTTTCATCTAAAATAGCTGCCAATTGCCTGTTTGTCTCCATGACGGTCATATCGTAATTCTTCCTATGGTCATAATAAGTATCTGTACTGACATCAATACGTTTCTCGTAGGCAGATATGAGCTTTGTAAGTGAAACGTTATTTTCTCTCAAAAATCGCAACACCGGTTCAATTTCGGTCTTCACAAAACTGTAAATAGCTTGCTCGCTATTCGTATGAAGTACTTCTTTTACATCCTCAATATGATTGTTCACTCTAAAAATCAGTTCTTCATAAATAGGAAGTTTACTTTCCTGAAATGCTATGTCTAAAATGATACTTATCTCAGATAATTGTATCATCAGATCCCTCTGGATAGATTCATTTCTGGCTTTCGAGGATTCTTGTATATCTGTTTGTCCGTAGAGCGGATACACATCTTTAAATACGATCTCCGTGAAAGATGGGTCGTTGCCCTTACGATCTTCTATGATAAATCGCTTAGCCTCCTTTTTAAACTTCCAATAAACGGAAGGATGAATAGTAGTACATTCTTTTTGTATGATAGCATCTATCAGGTTCTCTTCCTCATTCTTTGATCGCACTACAGCAGACACAATATAAGGCATTACATCATCCAGCTTTCTGGCATTTACCCCATTGAATTGCTTCTTTAAGTCCGATACGATCTCCAGAACTCCAAGTAGTTTTCCATTGAGGGCAATAGGGGCCAAAATAGCGCTACTAATTCCTTGTTCTTTCAGGTTCTTATAGGGTTGCATACCCTTTGATTTATCAAAGTATTTCTCAACATCGGGGATAACAAAATAGGTATTTTGTTTCAGGAGTTTTTCATAGGAATTTTGACATAAGGCCTTATTACATATTTCAAAATCTTCCTGGTTCAATAAGAAACTTTGAATTCCTTTTCCAATGACTCGCTCAAACTGGTCGTCTTCTTGATTATAGACCACGAATCCCACCTTAAGATCTTTAAGTTTAAAGAAGGATCTGAAAGTTGCCTGAAGATCGGTCATGAAGTTTTCACTACCCCTTTTGTCACTGGCAATTAATTCCGACTTTATCCCGGAAATAGACTGTTCCGCAGTTGCATCGAACATATTGGAAATAACAAACCCCTTAGAAATAAAACTATTAGGAGGTATTTTCTCCTTCCATAATTCAATATCATCAGGATTTTCCAATATCTCATCAACATCTGCTTGTGTTAATTCCTTGGACGCCTCGGTAGGTAGTATTTCCATGAAATCTGCGTTGTACAATACGCGGAAATGACGAATAACCCCATTGGCATCGGGTATATCGTAAAAATAAGGGCGTTGAAAATCGATCTTAAACCCATAGTAAAAATTAAGTACAACCACACATCCCATGATGTAGTCAATTGTATCATTCTCTTTCCTTAAGGAGGGAACAAAATCTTTTCCTGCGTCCTTGAGGATCTTTTTAAATCGCTTGGATTCATTGAATGTAATATCATAATAGGGCAGGGAAGCTGCCTTTATCTCATTTTCTGTCAGTACTTCTGCAAATGAGTCTTCCAGGATAAGTGCGATTGTATCTTTATAGGTGTCAAGAAGAGCCAGGTCTGTAAAACCCTCCCTCAAGATAGGATAAGGAGCTTGTGCATCGAGGATCCGTTTGGCCTTTTTAACCATATATGGATCGCTCCCCTTTGCCATTTCGTCATAACGCCTCAAAAGTTTATCAAAACCAATGACGAGTTTAATTGGCAATTCATTTGTGTCCTCTGCTGTCATAAGAGATTGGTCTACATATTCCCTGTAAAATTACAAAACAAATCCTTTTCTTATTGGCGCGAAAAAATACACGATGTTCCTCACTTTTTTTAGATATTTATACAAATTAACCCTATGTCTTCCAATACAAGGCTTAGCAGGGCCTACAAGAACGCCCAGACATTGATTTTCGATGATTCCTCAAAATTTATCTTCTTCAGTGACTGCCACAGGGGAGATAATAGCTTTGCAGATGACTTTGCTAACAACAGGAACGTTTATTTTCATGCCATCAGACATTATTACAAGGAAGGATTTCAGTATTGTGAACTGGGGGACGGAGACGAATTATGGGAAAATTTACATTTTAAAGACATCTTTGAAGCCCATAAAAATGTTTACCAGCAACTTCGCGAATATCATTTAAAGAACCGTTTGCATATGATCTGGGGAAATCATGATATGGTTTACAAAGACCCCAATTATGTAAAAGATCATTTGGGCAGTTATTTTGAACCCATAGACGAATGTAATAAAGAGCTATTTAAGGATATCACATATCACGAAGCACTTGTTTTAAAACACCGTGATACCGGGCAGCAGATATTCCTGGTACACGGACATCAGGCCGACTGGTGGAATTATACTTTCTGGCGCTGGGCGAGGTTCCTGGTACGCGTACTGTGGAAACCGCTACAGGTATGGGGTATTGCTGATCCTACAAGTCCGGCAAAAAACTACAAAGAGCTCATTAAGGTTGAACGACGTATAAAAAAGTGGATGCTTAATAACGAAAAGCTATTAACCATTGCGGGGCATACCCACAGACCACGTTTTGCAGTACCCGGCGAAATTCCTTTTTTTAATGATGGAAGCTGCGTACATCCCAGAAGTATTACGGGTATTGAGATCACCAATGGCGAAATTGTATTGATCAAATGGCATATAGCTACCAAGGAAGATGGAACTCTGCAAATTGTGAGAGTGGTATTAGAAGGACCAAAGAAACTTCAAGATTACCAATAGAAAAAAGATTCATCTCCAGACCAAGCCCCACTTTGATCTATGTATGAGATGAATCTTTAGTTAAATTTCTTTACTGAATAACAAAGTTGATAGGAATGCTGTAAGGGACAGATACAGGTTTTCCTCTTTGTTTCCCCGGTATCATTTGCGGAAGGGTCGATACTATCCTTGCGGCCTCTTTTTCCAAATTCTTATCCGGTCCTCTCATTCTTATTTTGTCTATTTGTCCTTTAGAGTTTATAACGAACTGAACAAACACTCTACCTTGGATGCCTAACTCCATGGCGGAAGGAGGATACATAAATTCCTTCATGATGTGCTCCTGGATCTTTTCGTTAAAGCACGCTTTTCGTTCATCATTCGATTTAGCATACTCACATCCGGGAAAAATAGGAACATTCTCGATCACTGCGAAAGGGACCGTAATTTCTTCTTCTTCTTCTCCTACTTCCACATCGTCCACATCGATTACCGCGTCAATAACCGTCTCCTGGCTAATTTCAGTACTTTCAATGATGGTTTCTTCTATCTCTTCAGTATCCTCTACAACTTCAATTACCTCAGGTGCTGATGGAGGAGGAGGTGGTGGAGGAGTTTTAATGGTTTCCGTAATGGGTACGTCCTCTTTTAGGTCGTCCACGGCCATCGCCATATCTATAGTTTCACTCTCTTCCGGATATGTTTTATATTCAAGTGCCCGCCATGTTAGGAACAAGACTAAAGTGAGCCCAATAACAAAGTAAAGGCCACTATTTCTACTCATATCGTATTCTGGATTTTTCTTGACTTGCATGATATTGACTTTTAATACATGAAATTTAAAACCAATACGAAAGAATTACTATGACATTTATCAGTTTTTAAATGCCTGATTGTAAGTAGCCTAGTGGAACTTTACATACAAATATCAGGTAGAAGATAATAGTACCTCATCAAAATTGATGCCTTCTATAGGTACAATTTGTTGCTGTTTATGATCCCAATCTATCCTCCTGCCAAGTTTGTAAGCCAAACCGGTCATATGCGCAGAAATAGCCTCTTCAAAACCTTCTTTAATTCCACAACTCATAGTGCCTCCGTTGCGTATACCACTTAACCATTCCCTTAAATGTAGGAAAGTAGAATTAACCCGAACACCATCTATATAGGTCCACATAAGCCCTTTATCTGCAAAGTATTGAGAAGTGGCAGAAGAAACCGCATCTGGCATATTTGCTCCGGGATTATAATGATAGATCGGTACATTAGGTTTCATTTTTTCCTCCTCTAGCATGGCTGCGTACTTCGTAGAACCACCATCCGGCCATACGGTAAGATTGTTCCCCAATTCCATGGACGCATCATGGCCCATCAAAATTGTGGGCCTGTTAAACCCATTTCCAAGAGTTGCACTATAGGTAAAGGTCATTCCTTTTTCCTTCCCTTTTGGCTGACTACTTCCAGTACTAAAATCAGGGAATTCCATATTTACCTGCAGCACATCCGGTACATTTCTACCATCATTATGGGTATAGATACCACCGGAAGCTGTAATACTAGATGGTATTCCCATTCCCAATACACAATTTAATCGATCATAATCATGAGTGAGCAGATCACCAGATAAACCGGAACCATACGCCCACCATTTACGCCAACGGAAGAAATGGTTTTTATTAAATGGGATCTTCGGGGCACTTCCCAAAAAGAGGTCCCAATCTATGGTCTGTTCATTTGCTTTTTCGTGGATATCATAATTCCATGCACCATTATCATCGTTCCTGTTGGTGAACGTCTGTATCATGGACACGTGGCCCAAAACGCCCTTTTCAACAATATCACTAGCTGTTTTAAAGCTCAGGGTTTGCCTGTGTTGATGACCTACCATAAGCAGTGCCTCTGAATTTTCAGCCGCTTCCTGAAGTTGGTAGGTTTCCTCAATGGTATGGGTCATAGGTTTTTCAACATACACATGAACATTATTGTTAAGTGCTTCTATTGCCATTGGTGCATGCCAGTGATCTGGTGTAGCAATAATAACGGCATCTACCTCACCACTATGTATCATTTCCTGATAGGTAGTAAATCGTTTCACGGTATGTTCTGGTGTAGAAAATGAAGCGATGACATGTTCGGCTTTTACATCAAAGACATCACAGACCGCGCTCATTTGAATATTTAATTTCTCCTGATCAAGAAATTCCTGCAATTGGGTGTTCCCGGTAAGTTCCTCCTCTAATTTCATCTCTTCTAACCAGTCCTGTGTTGCAAATCCCAAGGCCCTGCAAAGTTGTTCTCCCCTGATACCAAACCCTATGATTCCTATACGAATTGGTGCTCCTCCTATCTCTGGAAGTGCAGAGGTTAAAGAGGGTTGAATTTTTAATTGTTCTAATATCTCAGAGCGGTCTTTGCTTTTTACCAATGCATTTGCAGTTCCAGCCCACCAGATAGATCCTAAAATGGGTAAACCACCTAAACCTTTTAATACATCACGTCTTGTCCATTTCATAATTGTGGTGTTTTTGCAGTGTTTATTCTTTGACTTTTTAAATAACCCAAACCAAAATAAAATCCTGTGGGAAATTGATATAGAACCCATAATGCGGCTATTTCAATCAGGTTCTTATTTACAAACCAATAACTTCCTTCAACATTAACTTGCTCTAACCAGGGAAATGGAGGATGTGCAAAATAATACATGCCCAATAGCACTATGCCGGCCAATGCACCCAATTTTTCATAAAACCCCATGATGAGCGTTATTCCAACGAAAATAAGCGCAATCATATTCAGGGTATCTACCCACCCAATCACTGCTTCATTTGTGAGGGAGATGAACAGCCAATCAAAAGGTCCCTGAGCTGTAGCTAGATAGGCAAATGCTGTCCAGTCCGGATTAAAAAGTTTAATCACTCCTTCGTAAAGGAAATGCCATCCTATCAGGATCCGTAAAAACACCAAACTCTTGGTGAGCGATTCATTTTGAAGTGTCCCAGTCATTATTTTATAATTTTAAGTTCATAGATATGCCTTCAACAACGCTTAGGAGTAGTTGATAGAAGTAATTTTGAAAACGCTCAAAAGTATTGCTCTTAGCACTGAAATACTATGATTTTTATCAGGTTAAAGAACCAACACAACACTTATAAACCACAAAAGTAAATGCCTTTCTTGCAGGGATCTTAGACACGTTCTGCCATGGTCCTAATTGCGTAGATAAAATGATCTAATTCTTTAGTGGTTGTATATACATTAGGCGTTATTCTGCAGCCTTTCACATTGTTTTGATCTATAGCTACCGTAAATATTTTAAACTCGTCAAGTAAGGTCTTTGCAAGATCTGAGGGTTTCATTCCGTCAATTCCCACATTAGCAATCCCACAACTGCGATGCGCTTCAACGGGGGTGTTTATGATCACATTCTTTGTTCCCCGGAGGTTGTCTGACCAATATCGTTGTAAAAATCTCAATCGCTGTTCCTTTCTTTCAAGTCCTATCAGATCCAGATAGTCCAAAGCATCATTTATTGTAAGATCTGTATGCACCGGATGGGTGCCAATGTGATTAAGTCTCCCAATATCATCTTCCTCCCGGTGATGTTCTGCCAGGAGTGGCCATATCTTTGGAATGTTCTTTTTAGCCACAAAGAGAATTCCGGCTCCTAAGGGGGTACTCAGCCATTTATGGAGACTGGAACCATAATAATCACACTGCAGCTCGGAAATATTTACTTTGATATGTCCTACACAATGTGCACCGTCTACCATAACCTCTACTCCATGTTTATGAGCCATATCACAGATCTTTCGTATGGGCATTATGTGGCCGGTAATATTTACCATATGGCATACCATCAGTAATTTGGTTTTGGGAGTGATCTGGGATTCATACAGGGCCACTAATTCTTCATCAGATTTGGGGTGGTTTGGTATTGATACTGTTTTGTTTACGATTCCATATCGTTTTGCAGTTAACTTAAAATGCTCCCGCATTGCGCCATAGTCCTGAACTGCAAAAATGGCCTCATCGCCTGCCTTCCATGGATAACCTCCTATGATCATATCAAGAGATTCCGTTGTGTTCCTTGTAATGATCAATTCATCAGAATTACATCCCACCAAATCGGCTAAGCGGTTTGCTATACGCTTCTTGTTGTCCCATTGTACTGTCCGCATATAATAGGAGCCTTCATAGTTCACTTGTTCAATATGCTTATGAAATTTCTCTATGGTTGGAATGGGAGCAATATTGTAATAGCCGTTTTCCAGGTTGATATAATCTGGTTTAAGAGCGTAATCTACCCGTATACGTTGCCAAAACTCATCTTCATTAGCTACGTCATAAGGTGTCGCTGTTTTAGGTGATCCCGCCGTAAGATGATAAGGTAAAAAAGGCGTAATTACTGCTGCCTGCCCTATTTTTCGTAAAAATGATCTTTTGTCCATTTGGCTGAGATTGTACTACAAGATAAAAAATAGATCCCTTATTTGTTTATTCAAATTGTATATTTAGTACTTCAACTATTCTAGTAACTGCCAAAGTAGAACCATGCCTTTAGTTATTGTTATTATCGGGATCCTTATTTTATTCTTACTGATAGCCCGTTTTAAACTCAATCCTTTTATAACTTTTATCCTGGTCTCATTATTCGTGGGCATTGCCGAGGGTATGGATCTTGAAACGGTTGTTTCCTCTATCGAAAATGGAATTGGCAACACGCTCGGGTTTCTGGTGATGATACTTGGATTTGGGGCCATGCTTGGCAAATTAGTTGCCGACAGTGGTGCCGCACAGCGAATTACATCCAAATTGATCGAAAAATTTGGTCGAAAGTATATTCAATGGGCAGTCGTCCTTACGGGGTTTATTGTGGGCATCCCCTTATTCTATTCTGTTGGATTTGTTATTCTGGTACCCTTGGTTTTTACGGTCGCAGCCGCAACTGGCTTACCCCTGCTATATGTTGGCTTGCCTATGCTGGCATCTCTTTCCGTTACGCACGGCTACCTTCCACCCCATCCTGCGCCTACGGCTATTACCGTAATGTTCAATGCAGATATTGGTAAAACGTTAATTTATGGTATGATAGTGGCGATACCCGCGATCATCATAGGAGGACCATTATTTGCCCGAACTCTAAAAAATATTAATGCAACCCCCTTAAAAGAATTTGTAAATCCCAGAATTCTGACAGATGAGGAAATGCCAAGTATGGGTATTAGCATTTTTACGGCCCTATTACCCATTATACTCATAGCCTTGGCTACTATAGCCGATCTTTTCTTTCCTGCCGACTATCTATTTAAAGATATAATTGCTTTTTTAGGAAATCCCGTGATTGCCATGCTTATTTCTGTTCTAGTGGCCATCTATACCTTAGGATTAAGACGAGGAAAAAAAATGACAGAGGTGATGAAATCTGTAGGTGATTCGATCTCTGGAATTACAATGGTGCTTTTAATTATTGCCGGAGCAGGGGCATTAAAGCAAGTGCTGATTGATAGTGGTGTTAGTCAGTATATTGCCGATCTGCTTAAAGATTCTTCCTTATCCCCTTTGTTTTTGGCATGGCTTATTGCTACAGTGATCCGGGTTTGTGTGGGATCGGCAACAGTTGCCGGTCTTACAGCTGCGGGTATTGTCTTACCCCTGATCAATGTTACCGGAGTAAGCCCGGAATTGATGGTCCTCGCCATAGGTTCAGGGAGTTTGATGCTCTCTCATGTGAACGACAGTGGTTTTTGGTTGTTCAAAGGGTATTTTAACCTTTCTGTTAAGGATACCTTACGCAGCTGGACGCTTATGGAGACCACCGTTGGGGTGGTGGGCCTTATTGGAATCTTGATTTTAAACCAATTTATATAACGATAATTATGGATAAAACTCCTTCACAACGTCTGAAAGAACTTGGATTGATTTTACCTCCGGCTCCGCCACCGGCAGGCCTGTATAAACCCGTATTGGTCGTGGATGGATTTCTCTACGTCTCAGGGCAAGGTCCTATGCAAAATGATGGTACTTTTATCACCGGGAGAGTAGGAGATGATATGAACCTGGGACAAGGCAAGTTGGCCGCAGAACAAGTTGGCCTTGCTATGCTTTCTACCATTCAAACACACTTTGGAAGTATTGATCAGATCAAACGGGTGGTTAAGGTGTTGGGCATGGTTAATTCTGCGCCCGATTTTGGCCAGCAACCTCTGGTCATCAATGGTTTTAGTGAGCTGATGGCCGATATTTTTGGGAACGATCTTGGCGTAGGTGTTCGAAGTGCCGTGGGGATGATACTTCCCGGAAATATACCTGTCGAAATTGAAGCTATGTTTCAACTACATTGAATTATCAAATATGAATGACTTGGCCTGGTATCAGCTAGAAAATGCAGATAAGATTGTCTCACCAACTCTTTTGGTGTATCCTGAGAGAATTGAAAAAAATATTCAATTGATGGTGGAAATGACAGGAAATCCTGAACGCCTCAGGCCACATATCAAAACACATAAGACCAGGGAAATAATTGATATGCAGATGGCCTATGGAATACAAAAATTCAAATGTGCAACAATTGCTGAAGCAGAGCTTTTGGGGCAATGCGCTGCCAAGGATATTCTATTGGCCATACAACCTGTAGGTGCAAATATTACCCGATTTTTCGAATTAATAGATCAATTTCCTGAGTCTGCCTTTTCAACAATAGTAGATAATACACATATTGTTACACTTATTTCCCAAAAGGCCGCCACCAAAGAAATTAAAGTTCCGTTATTTCTCGACCTCAATACTGGAATGAACCGTACGGGAATAGAACCAAATAATAACGCAATTAACTTATGTCAACTAATTACGAAAGATCCGAATCTGATCTTTGGAGGACTTCACTCCTATGACGGACATATCAGGGAGCCCATTATAGATGATCGTAAAAAAGTATGCGATGCAGCTTTTGAACTGGTTTTAAATTTCAAAACCGAATTGGAAATGAAAGGGATTACGGTTAAAACTATCGTAATGGGAGGTTCTCCCACCTTTCCTATACATGCTCAAAGGCAGGAAGTGGAAGTCAGCCCCGGAACCACGCTCTTATGGGATGAACGTTATTCCAGCTCGTTTCAGGACATGAAATTCTTACATGCCGCAGTTTTACTTACCAGGGTCATCAGTAAACCAAAACCGAATATAATTTGTCTGGACCTCGGACATAAATCGATCGCGCCGGAAATGGATTTTCCCAGGGTTAAAATATTTGGATTGGAAGATTGCGAGCAAACAGGACAGAGTGAAGAACATTTAGTACTACGTTGCCCGCCAGGCAAAGTTGCAGAAGTTGGTGATACTTTCTACGCAGTACCCATGCATATTTGTCCTACGGTCGCAAAATATCCAAAAACACATACGGTAACGAATGGCAAGGTAACCGGTTCCTGGAAAGTTGCCGCCAGGGACCACAGCCTGGTTATATAAATTATTCCTATGCTCATATTTGACGCACATTTAGATCTTGCCATGAACGCCCTGGAATGGAATCGGGATCTTAGTTGCACTGTGAGTGAGATCCGAAAGGGCGAAGAAGGGATGAAAGACAAACCAGATCGTGGTAAAAATACGGTCTCACTGCATGCCTTGCGAGAAGGAAATATTGGTATTTGTGTGGCCACCCAAATAGCTCGTTATTCAAAAAAAACAAATCCCCTCCCCGGCTGGAATTCCCCGCAACAGGCAAGGGCACAAACAATGGGTCAGTTAGCATGGTATAAAGAAATGGAGGCAATTGGGGAGATGATTCAAATTACGAATGGCACTCAACTAGATGACCATATTAAACTCTGGAAACAGGCTACATCTAAGAAGAAGCCTATTGGGTATATACTTAGCCTCGAAGGTGCAGATTCGATAGTAACTTTGGAGCATTTGGAGAAATCCCATGAGCAGGGTTTAAGAGCTATAGGGCCCGCACACTACGGCCCCGGAACCTATGCATTTGGAACCAATTCCACAGGTGGAATTGGGACAAAGGGTAAAGAACTTTTACGTGAAATAGAGCGATTGAATCTTATCCTGGACGCTACCCATCTATGTGATCAGAGTTTTTGGGAAACAATGGATGTCTATAACGGACCTGTTTGGGCGAGCCATAATAATTGCAGAGCACTTGTGGATCACAACCGTCAATTCTCAGACAAACAGCTAATGGAATTAATTAATAGAGGTGGGGTCATAGGGCTGGCACTCGATGCATGGATGATGGTTCCTGATTGGGTACGTGGAAAATCATCTCCGCAAGCCATGGGTGTAACATTAGATACCATGGTAGATCATTTGGATCATATTTGTCAACTTGCGGGAAATTCTCTTCATGTAGGTTTAGGAACCGATCTTGATGGTGGTTTTGGCAAGGAGCAATGTCCGGCTGATTTGGAAACCATTGCCGATCTTCAAAAAGTGCCGGAATTATTAGTAGCCAGGGGATATTTGCAGGCAGACATTGAAAATGTCATGCATCAAAATTTCATTCGATTTTTACAGCTCACTTGGAAGGATTTCTAACGAATTCAGAACTAAAATCACATACTATGCGATGATCTTCTCTTCCCTGAGGAACGTATCCAGGCTATCAGCAATATCAAAACACCTGCTTACCTTTTCAGCGCCTTCACAATACCTTGATGATAGATCGTGGGACTGGCAATTGAAACCTGCGAGATTTACCTTTTCAAATCGTTGATTGATCTTCATACAACGCTCGTACATCTCGTTTATAGTCTCATTTTCTTCAGTATCCATCCCATTTTTTGCAAGATATCCTTTAAGAAAACTCTGAATGGCGCTCTGTGCATTTTTACAAACCAAATAAGATACCACATCTTCTTCGGGTCTGTATAGTTCGCTACTTGCCTGTTTCATTTTACTGATTGCTTCGTCAAAATAATTGTTAGCGGAGGCTTCCATCCTGTTATAATTATGGTTTTAAAATGTATTATAAATACTATAAAATATACTCCAAATTCAAAGAATTGATGAACTTACATACTTCTAAAAAGTTCTAATCGTTCCCATTTGGTATTTACTTCTTCCTGTGCTTGTTTTAAGAGTGCTTCGCCCAACTGAGGATCCTCTTTAACGACCCTGGTAAAGCGCGTTTCCTTATACATGAATTCCTCTAAAGGTTTAGTGGGTTCTTTGGAATCTAGCTTAAACTTCTTCCCTTTGGGTTTAGAGGGATCAAATCTAAATAGTGGCCAATAACCCGTATCTACGGCTCTTTCCTGATGCATGGCTCCTTCTTTCAGATCGTATCCATGTTCTCCACAATGGGAATATGCCACGATCAAGGAAGGTCCGGGATACGCTGCCGCCTCTTCCATTGCCCTAAGGGTTTGCATGTCTTTTGCTCCGAGAGCTACCTGTGCAACATATACGTTTTCATAAGAAACCGCTTGCAATGCAAGACTTTTCTTTCCTGTTCTTTTCCCGGAGACTGAAAACTTAGCACTTGCTCCTAAAGGAGTGGCTTTTGACGTTTGTCCACCCGTATTAGAGTACACTTCTGTATCCAATACCATTATATTGATATCTTCTCCTGAAGCCAGAACATGATCTACGCCACCATATCCAATATCGTAGGCCCAACCATCACCACCTAAGATCCAAACTGCTTTTTTTCTAAGGTACTCTGTAAGATGCAATAGCTTCTTGACATCAGGAAGGTCAGTATATTTGGATAAAATCTCTTTGAGTTCGTCCAGATGTTTAAATTTCTCTTTTCTTTGAGATTCATCCTCTTCCGGATTATTAAGAATGGCATCAACCAGCTCTTTACCTACTTTCTTTTCAAGGGATTTTAGTAATCCAACAGCTATCTCTTGTTTTTTGCTTAGGGCAAGTTTCATACCGAACCCAAACTCCGCATTATCCTCAAACAAGGAGTTGGCCCACGCAGGTCCTCTACCCTCTTTGTTCGTTTTATAAGGAGTAGTTGGTAAATTGCCTCCATAAATTGAAGAACAACCGGTTGCATTCGCAATCAATATACTATCTCCGAATAACTGAGTCAATAGTTTTATATAAGGAGTTTCACCACAACCAGAGCAGGCCCCTGAAAATTCAAATAGTGGTTCAAGAAACTGAGAGCCTTTCACGTTTGTTATTTGCAAAGCGGTACGGTCGTAATCCGGAAGTTTTGAAAAATATTCCCAATGTGTATTTTCAACAACATCGTTCTCCAGTTTCTTCCTCATATTGATGGCCTTAAAGTCCGGGATCTCCTTACTTTCTGCCGGACATACAGCAACGCACAGATCACAGCCTGTGCAATCTTCCGGAGATACCTGTAATATATATGATTCCGTTTCTTTTGAAAAAGGTCTGCCCTTAGCAGGACTCATTTTAAGCGACTCCGGAGCGTCTGCCAGCGTTTCATTGGGGACCACCTTAGCCCTTATTGCAGCATGCGGACAGATCGCAACACATTTGTTACATTGGGTACATAATTCTTGAGAATCCCAGATAGGGATATAATCGGCAATACCACGTTTTTCATATTGTGTGGTGCCAGTTGGGAAGGTTCCGTCTATTGGAAAATAACTTACGGGTAATTCGTCTCCCCTGCCGGCAAGAATTTTACCCAGCACTTCTTTAACGAAAGGATCTGGTTCTCCGGACATAATAGATCGTAGGCCCCTATCATTTGTAGTCTTTTTGGGGTACGCTACCTTCTGGAGATGTTCGAGCGATTTATCGACCGCATCAAAATTCATTTTTACCACTTTATCTCCTTTATGAGAATATGATTTTACAATGGCACTTTTAATTTTTTCAATGGCCTCTTCCTGAGGCAAAATTCCGGAAATAGCAAAGAAACAGGTCTGTAGAACCGTATTTGTCCGCTTGCCAAGTTTAGCCTCATGTGCCACTTTTGTAGCATCTACCACATAGAAATTCAATTCATTTTCAATAATCTCCTCCTGCATGATCCGGGGTAATTTATCCCATATTTCATCCTTTGAAAAAGGTGAGTTCAGCAAGAAAGTACCTCCTTTTTTGATATGATCTAGTATGTCGTATTTCTCAATAAAGTTAAATTGATGGCAGGCTATAAAGTCGGCAGTATTGATCAAATAAGATGAGAAAATAGGTTGCGGCCCAAATCGCAGATGCGAGATAGTTTGTGCCCCTGCCTTTTTCGAATCGTATACAAAATACCCCTGAACATAGTTGTCCGTGGTTTCTCCGATAATTTTTATGGAATTCTTATTAGCCCCTACTGTTCCATCAGAACCCAAACCATAGAACATACAATTGAAGGTCGTTTTTCTGGTTTTGAATACAGGATTGTATTCGAGGCTGGTATGCCCCAGGTCATCATTAATACCTATGGTAAAATGATTCTTGGGATGTTCTTTCAATAATTCGTCATAGATCCCTTTTACCATTGCAGGATTAAATTCTTTGGAAGACAATCCGTATCTGCCACCTACTATTGTTGGCATACTTCGTTGACTTTCCACAAAAGCAGTTACAACGTCGAGGTAAAGAGGTTCTCCTATACTACCGGGTTCCTTGGTCCTGTCCAGAACAGCTATTTTCTTAATGGTTTCCGGTAATTGCTGAAGGAAATATTCCATAGCAAAGGGACGATACAAACGAACGAACAATGCCCCTACTTTTTCATTTTGCTCTACAAGCGTTTCGACAGTTTCTCTTACGGCACCTTCACCAGATCCCATGATAACGATTAATCTCTCTGCTTCAGGATGTCCCATATAATCGAACAGATTATAGCGCCTACCTGTGTGTTTGTAAAATTCATCCATGACCTCGGCAACCACGCCTGGCACTCTATCATATTGTGGGTTGGCCGCTTCGCGCGCCTGAAAGAAAACGTCGGGGTTTTGGGAAGTTCCCCTGATAACAGGATGATCCGGATCCAGGGATCTGTCTTTATGTTCCATGATCTTATCATCGGGCATCATCGCCTCGATGACATCATCGGGTATGGAATCAATTTTAGAGATCTCGTGGGAGGTCCTGAAACCGTCAAAAATATTTAAAAAAGGCACCCGCGTACGAAGGGTAGCCACCTGGGAGATCAATGCGAAATCCATTGCCTCCTGAACAGAACTTCCAAACAACATAGAAAATCCTGTTTGTCTGGTAGCCATTACATCAGAGTGATCTCCAAAAATAGAAAGGGCGTGTGTAGCCACAGTCCTCGCAGCAACATGTATAACGGAGGGTAGTAACTCTCCTGCAATTTTATACATATTAGGGATCATAAGCAGTAAGCCCTGTGAAGCAGTAAACGTTGTAGTTAATGCTCCTGCCTGCAGCGAACCGTGAACTGCTCCCGCAGCCCCTCCTTCACTTTGCATTTCAACTATTCTTGGTACATTACCCCAAATGTTCTTCTGCCCCTCCGAGCTAAAAACATCAACATGCTCCCCCATTGGGGAAGCTGGTGTAATGGGATAAATCGCACAGACCTCATTGGTCTTATGTGCTATTCTGGCTACCGCCTCATTAGCATCGCATATTAGTTTTGGAAATACTTTTTTCATGACAAATAGATTTCATTAAAGACCTCTTATTTTGCTGATCTCACACCCCAGAAAAAGATTAAAAGGTGACTATTCCAGGTTGCTGAGAATGAACAAATTGTAATTGGCATATTGGGCTAAAAGTAGCATTCCTATAGAGGCTAAACTATGACATTTATCAGTTCCTAACTACAGAACAGTAGATAGTTCTTCATCCATAAAACATTAACAAAAGTTTTTCTGCTGCCATCAAATAAAAAAATGATCAGGTACTTTTTTGTACAAAAAAACCACCCTTTATTTACAACAAATAAAGGGTGGTAATTTCAAATTGAATAATGGAACAGAACTACCGAATATGTACTCAAATTCTGCAAGTCATTATCGTAACTCCAAATTCTCATTCACCGTGCATCCAGGCCTTCTTGCTAAGTAGCTGTTCTTCAGATTCCACATGATCCTCATCGGGAACACAACAGTCCACAGGACAAACAGAAGCACAATGTGGTTCGTCATGAAATCCTATACATTCAGTACATTAGTCCGGAACAATGAAGTAAAACTCATCTGAGATAGGTTCATTCTCTGCATCTGCATCCATTTCATCGCCACCCGGAGTCTTTATCATTCCACTTAGAGCAGTTTCATCTGAATAAGACCATTCCTGATCTGGTTCATAGATCGCATTGTTAGGACATTCGGAGATACAAGCGTCACAGTTAATACATTCATCTGTAATTATGATAGCCATAATTTCTAATTTGAAAAATTATTAGCGTAAAAGTACTATTCAGGTAGTAGGTAATTAATGATAAAAATCATGTTTCCTTGATTATGTAGAAATTAAATATGATCTTTATAGTTCAGTGTTATTTGAACAATGCCCCACAAAAAATCCCCTACAAAATGCAAGTGAAAACAAAGAAGCCACAGGAAGTTCTTAAGGACGTAATTATACGCTTTGCGGGCGATTCCGGAGATGGCATGCAACTTACCGGAACCCAATTTTCAGATACGTCGGCTATGTTCGGAAATGACGTTGCTACGTTTCCTAATTATCCGGCTGAAATTAGGGCTCCTCAGGGAAGTCTCTACGGTGTTTCCGGATACCAGGTTCATATTGGTAGCGTGGAAATAAGTACACCGGGTGATGAAGTAGATCTTCTTGTGGCCATGAATCCGGCAGGTCTCAAGACAAATTTGCATTCCGTAAAACCGGGACACACCATTATCGTAGATACTGATTCCTTTACGAGAAAGAATCTGGAAAAAGCCCTTTATGAATCAAATCCCCTTGAAGATAAGAGCCTGTCTAACTACAGAATTATTGAAGTGGCCATGACCTCCCTTACGAAGGAAGCCTTGAAGAGTGTAAAGGGACTAGACAACAAAGCCACCACCCGGAGTAAAAATATGTTTGCCCTGGGAATGGTTTACTGGATGTACCACCGATCTACTGATTATACCATTGATTTCTTTAAAAAGAAATTCAAGTCAAAACCAGAGATCGTTGAGGCAAATACAAAAGTGCTCAATGCAGGCTATTATTTTGCTGAAACCCTGGAATTGATCCCAAATGCGTATACCGTGGCCCCGGCTAAAATGCCTTCCGGCACCTACCGGATAATCATGGGCAATACAGCTACGGCCTGGGGATTTTTAGCTGCAGCTGAAAAATCAGGTACGGAGCTTTTCTTAGGTTCTTATCCCATTACACCAGCCTCTGAAATTTTACATGAATTGGTGAAGCACAAGCACTTTGGGGTAAAAGCGCTTCAGGCGGAAGATGAAATAGCCGGGATAGGCGCCTCTATTGGGGCCTCATTTGCCGGAGACCTGGCCATTACCACTACCTCCGGACCAGGTCTTGCTTTGAAAGGCGAAGCACTTGGTCTTGCCGTGATGCTAGAATTACCCCTTGTAGTAGTTGACGTCCAAAGGGGAGGTCCTTCCACAGGACTACCAACCAAAACCGAACAGTCGGATCTGATGCAGGCCATGTATGGAAGAAATGGGGAAAGTCCTGTTATCGTTATTGCAGCAAGCAGTCCAGGGAATTGCTTTAATTTCGCCTATGAGGCCTGCAAACTCACGCTAGAACATATGACCCCGGTTATTTTGCTTACCGATGGCTACATAGCCAATGGTTCGGCGCCCTGGAAAATCCGTACAGTTGCTGAAATGCCCGATATTAATCCCCGAAAAATTAATAAAGCCGAAAACAGCTGGCACCCTTATGAAAGGGATAAAGATACCCTGGCCAGAGACTGGGCCGTACCCGGAACCTTCGGATTGGAACACCGCATTGGCGGCCTTGAAAAAGACAAGGTTACAGGCCAAGTTTCATATGTGCCGGAAAACCATGAGTACATGACCAAGGTAAGAGCTGAAAAGATAAAGCGGGTTCAGAATTATATCCCGGAACTGGAAACAAAATTTGCTGAAGAAGGTGAGCTACTGGTCGTCGGTTGGGGGGGCACCTATGGTACACTCTACGCCGCAGTAAAGGAATTCACTCAAAGTGGGGGAACTGGTGTAGGCCTGGCTCATTTCAATTATATTAATCCGCTTCCCAAGAATACGGAAGCAGTATTGAAACGATTTAAAAAAATAGTAGTTTGTGAACTGAATACCGGCCAATTTGCGTCCATTTTAAGGATGAATTTCAATGGATTTACCTTTCACCAGTTAAACAAAATTCAAGGGCTTCCGTTTAGCAATACTGAATTGATCACAAAATTTAAAGAACTCCTGGGATAATATGGAAACAATAGACAAACAGTATACGTTTAAAGATTTTGCGAGCGACCAGGAGGTACGCTGGTGTCCGGGTTGTGATGATTATGTAATCCTCAGGGCCATGCAAAATGCTCTGCCCCAACTTGGGATCAAAAAAGAAGATGTGGTATTCATCTCAGGAATCGGATGTTCTTCCCGTTTTCCTTATTATATGGATACTTATGGGATGCACAGCATCCATGGAAGGGCTCCCGCCATTGCCTCGGGTGTTAAATTGGCCAATCCCGATCTCAGTGTTTGGGTCATTACCGGTGACGGGGATGCCATGGCTATTGGTGGCAATCATTTTATTCACGTGCTGAGACGTAACCTGGATCTGAATATTGTACTTTTTAATAACGAGATTTACGGACTAACCAAAGGACAATTCTCCCCGACCTCCCTGGTAGGCCAAAAGACAAAATCATCTCCATATGGGAATATTCAACCACCCTTCCAGCCAGGGGAATTGGCGATAGGTGCCCAAGCCCGGTTTTTTGCGCGTGTTGGTGGCAACACCCCCAAAGAAATGACGCAGCTCTTTATTGAAGCGGCAAAATTTAAGGGTACTTCGCTAATTGAGGTACTTCAGAACTGTCCTATCTTCAATGATGGGGCATTCGCAAAGTATACTGACAAGGCCGTACGTGCAGATAAGCAACTTTTTGTGGAACACGGAAAGCCTATGATCTTTGGGAAAGAACGAAATAAAGGAGTGGTATTAAATGGACTGAAACTGGAGGTGGTTACCCTGGGTGAAAATGGGATCACAGAAACCGATCTGCTGGTACACGATGCCGAAACGGGAGATCCTACCCTTCATCAAATGCTTGCAAGAAGTGAATACCCCCTTGTGACAGGTATAATAAGAAGGTTTCCGGATGTAACCTTTGGAGAGCGGGTTAACAAACTTTCCAAACAAGTTAAGAGCGATTCCAGTTTCACAAAAACAGATGACCTCTTCTTTTCAGGAGAGACCTATGTAGTAGAATGATGATATCATAAATATCATCTGGAAGCAGGAAAAGAAATTATACCAACCCTGCAAATCCTAAGAAAGCAAGAGACAATAGTCCGGCGACCAGCAAGTTGATTGGCACACCCTTCATCCCCTCGGGGA
>JABDQS010000166.1 GCA_013042125.1 Eudoraea sp. | reverse complement strand
GTGTAAGTCAGGAGGTCATTGAACGATTCACCGATTAAGTAGATTTAAAACAGCATTTGGCCATCCTCTTTAGGATGGCTTTTCTTTTATCACATTCCCATGGACCTTTTCTTTTCTTTCATCATTCCCGTTTATAACAGACCAGAAGAAATCAGGGAGCTGCTGGAGAGTCTTATGGAACAAACCTATCAGGACCCATACGAGGTAGTGATCGTTGAAGACGGATCACAAAACCGTTCTGAAGAAGTGGTCCATTCCTTTCAGAAAAAACTACCAATATCTTATTATTATAAAGAAAACAGTGGGCCGGGGGATTCCCGGAATTACGGGATGCGAAAGGCAAAGGGCAATTATTTTATTATTCTCGATTCAGACTGTTTGCTTCCACCATCTTACCTGGAAAGTGCCTCCAGGGCACTTGAGCAACATTATGTAGATTGTTTTGGAGGTCCGGACACAGCACATCCCAGTTTCAGCACAACTCAAAAAGCCATAAACTACGCCATGACTGCCTTTATCACTACAGGAGGTATCAGAGGAAATAAGAAGGCGGCCCAACAATTTCAACCCAGGAGCTTTAATATGGGTATCTCAGAAGAGGCCTTTAAAAAAACGACTGGGTTTGGAAAGATACATCCGGGTGAAGATCCGGATCTCAGCATCCGACTGTGGGGACTGGGATATAAGACCCGGCTCATACCTGAAGCTTTTGTATATCATAAAAGGCGTGTGGATTTCTATAAATTCTACACACAGGTAAAGAAATTTGGAATGGTAAGGCCTATCTTAAATAGCTGGCACCCTCAAACTGCCAAATTCACCTACTGGTTCCCTTTCCTTTTTATTACTGGTCTTATTGTGTCTATCTTTTTATCAATGGTTCAAATACCATGGTTTTTATACCTATATCTGCTGTATTTTGTTGTTGTATTACTTGACTCATGGTACAAGAACAAGGAGTTCGGTATTGCACTCTTGTCACTATGGGCCGTTATTATTCAATTTACAGGCTATGGACTGGGTTTTTTTAAATCGACATTCTTACTTACTTTTAGTAAGAAGAAACCACAGGAATTATTTCCCTCTTTATTCTTTAAATAATAATGGTTGCAAAACAAGTTTTAAAAGGAGCTGCAAAGCGAAAAGTAAAAGTCTTTGTGATCTTATTATTTTTCTCATTCTTGGCGTGGTTCATTAGTAAACTCTCTGATCAACATACTGATAGGGCTACGTTCGAATTGGTCTATAACAACATTCCTGATTCTCTTTTTTTCGTAGGAGCTTCAAAAGTCAATTTGACAATCACGGCAAGGGGTAGTGGTTGGCAGTTTCTGGGATCCCGATTTAGAACAAGGAAATTAATTATCGATCTTGATGAGATGAGTTACAGGAGCAATAATTATTTCATGGCAGAACCGGTATACAGAAAACAGATCGAATCTAAGCTTCCGGATGCCATGACCATACTTCAAATGGATCAGGACACACTGTTTTTTGAATTCACCCGTATGATCAGTAAAAAGGTACCTGTGCGCGCAGATGTTACCATAGACCTTGCACAGAATTACCTGATGGATGGGGATCTGCAAATTAACCCAGACTCTGTTGTTTTAAGAGGTCCTCTAAAGGAACTAGATACTATAACGGAGGCACATACAGAGGCAATAGTCCTTTCTGATGTCACTGATAGTTTTAAAAGAACGCTGCAGCTTTTACAGCCGTCTGATCTGATTCATGCTGTGTATGAAAAACAGAATGTCACCCTATCCGCGACGGTCTTCCGCTTTTCTGAAAAGATATTTCAGATACCCGTAGAAGTGGTCAATTTGCCCGAGGGAACGCAAATAAGAACCTTTCCCAATACGGTGGAGGTTTTGTGCAAAGCGCGCGTAGAACGTCTTAAGGAGATCGTTTCTGCAGATTTCAGGATAATTGCAGACCTGGCAGATATTAAAGAAGATTCACCTTTTTTACCTTTATCTCTGGTTCAGCAACCAGACAATCTTCCCAGTGTTCAGATCAGGCAATCCCGGGTAGAATTTATTTTAAAAAGAGAATGAAAAGAGTAGGGCTTACCGGAGGTATCGGTAGTGGTAAGACTACGGTAGCTGGGATGTTCAGAGATCTGGGCGTGGCAGTGTACAACTCAGATGTGGAGGCAAAGAGGTTGATGAATGAGGATCTCGGGATACGAATTGCTATTAAGGCACTTTTTGGAGAACAAGCATATAAGAATAACACATTAAATAGGCCATTACTTGCCGAAAAGGCATTTAATGATAATGAATTATTAAAAGCTTTAAATCATATTGTGCATCCTGCGGTACGGGAAGATTTCAGGTCCTGGATGAAGCGACAAGAGGGCCCTTATGTCATACAAGAAGCAGCCATTCTCTTTGAAAATGGAGGTTATAAGGATTTTGATAAAATGATATTAGTAACGGCCCCGAAAAAAGTGAGGATTGCTCGAATTAAACAACGAGACGAACTAACGGAAAAGGAAATTCTGCAACGTATGCAGCATCAATGGTCTGGGAAGAGGAAAAAAGAGCTGGCGCAATATGTGATCAATAATAAGAACTTAGAGGATACACGTAGTCAGGTGCAAAAAATTCACGAACAAATCCTTCTAAAAAGTTCCTAATCAATAATTTTAACATTTTTGTTAAGGTTTGGTTAAACAAGCAATCCGCTAAATGTTAAATTTTTAATTTTACGACAAAATGAATAAGCGATTATTTGTTTTTCTTGTCATTTTAATGAGCTTATCCCTTGTTGGGATCATTTCGGTTCAACTATACTGGATCAAAAGGTCTGTAGATGACAAAGAAGAGCAATTCTCAAATGCGATAGCGGAAGTTCTCAATAGGGTCACAGACAAGATTGAGGAGCGTGAAATGAGAGATTATTCCGATAAGTTCTTAAACCTAAGGGATAGTTTGGGCGAATTGAAAAGTTCTAATCTCAGCAACATCTTTTTTATTGATCGCGACATTAATTCTAATGAGATCCTTTTTTATTCTCACGGAATATTAGAGGAAGACTATAATATAGCATCCACGTTCTTTGACAGCGTTACCGGAGATACCACAGCAATAAAGAATTTCACCAGTAAGCGGACAAAAACTATTTTTAAGGAGGAATACGGTTTAGACGGCAAGGCCTATAGCTTGAATCCTATTCAGAAACTCGAGAAGATAGGCGGACTTTCAACAATAGATAAGGCCGTTTTTGATGACGTATACAGACAGTATGCGGAAAATGTACCTATCCATAAACGCGTTTCCAAACAGGAAATAGAATTATTGCTAAATCAGGAATTGAGCAATATGGCGATAGATACAGATTTTCAATACGGTATTTATAGCAGAGGATTACCGACAAAAGTAAAATCCAGACGATTCAGATTCGGAGAGTCTACGATATACAAGGCACCTATTTTTAAAAATAGTGAAGGGAGTAGTAATTTTGCCCTTCTGCTTTCTTTCCCGGGTAAAAAGAAATTCCTTTTACAATCTGTCCTGGGAATGGCATTTTTGTCATTGCTATTTACATTGGTGATCGTAATTGCTTATGCCAGTGCCATTTATCAATTAATTCGTCAGAAACAGATCTCTGAAATTAAATCAGATTTCATCAATAATATGACGCATGAATTTAAAACACCAATAGCTACCATCAATCTGGCAGTGGAAGCCATTCGCAACCCCAAGATAATAGGGGATGAGGACAAGGTTAAAAGGTATCTACAAATGATCAGGGATGAGAATAAACGAATGCACGCACAGGTAGAAAACGTCCTGCGGATCTCTAAATTGGAACGAAATCAGTTGGATATCTCAAAAGATCGGGTGGACGTTCACGATCTTATTCAAACTGCGATCGGTCATGTTGATCTGATCGTTTTGGACCGTGGTGGATATATACATACGCATCTGAATGCAGAAAGATCAGAGATTTTAGCAAATGAAATGCATTTCGGGAATGTTTTAGTGAACATTATGGATAATGCCATCAAATATTCACCGGAGGCACCAAAGCTTGACATCTATACGGAAGTTGCTAATAATTATCTGATCATTAGGATCGAGGATCAGGGTGCAGGAATGAGTAAGGCTGTGTTAAAAAAAGTATTTGAAAAGTTCTACAGGGAACACACAGGAGATATACATAATGTTAAAGGCCATGGATTAGGATTGGCCTATGTAAAAAAAATTGTAGAAGACCATCAAGGTGAGGTTTATGCAGAAAGTGAAAAAGGAAAAGGCAGCACTTTCTTTATCAAAGTGCCTTTAATTTAAAAGATATGGAAACAGTAAATAAGAAAATTTTATTGGTAGAGGACGACCCAAATTTTGGGATCGTATTAAAGGATTATCTATCCATGAACGATTTTGATGTCACTCTGGCCAAAAATGGTATGGAGGGGTTTGAGAAATTTAAAAAGGATAATTATGACGTCTGTATATTGGATGTGATGATGCCATACAAAGATGGATTTACTTTGGCCAGAGAGATACGTGAAAAGAACGAAAATGTACCCATAGTTTTTCTTACGGCTAAGACCATGAAAGAAGATGTCTTAAAAGGATACAAGGCGGGAGCTGATGACTATTTGAACAAACCTTTTGATTCAGAGGTTCTTCTAATGAAACTTAAAGCTATACTTCAAAGAAAAGCATCTAGCACTCTGGCAGATAGCAAACAATTTGAATTTAAGATCGGTAATTTTCATTTAAATTCCAAGCTTAGATTTTTAAAATACAAGGAAGAAGAGCCTACAAAACTTTCTCCAAAAGAGAATGAACTTCTCAGGTTGCTGGCCCTACATGAAAATGATCTTATGCCAAGAGAATTAGCGCTTACCAAAATATGGAGAGACGATAATTATTTTACCTCCAGAAGTATGGATGTTTACATCGCTAAGCTGAGAAAATATCTAAAGAAGGATGATGTTGTTGAGATCCTGAATATTCACGGAGAAGGATTCCGGTTAGTAGTGAAGACTCCACAATAGAAATCAGTATTCAAAATAAAAAAGGCATTCATTTGAATGCCTTTTTTAATGCCCTATTTTCTTCAGGATCTCGTTGATTATCTTCTTCGGTTCCAGTTTAAGAGGGACTCTTATCGCCTTGGTAGGCGGTTCTAAGGCATCAAACTGTGACCTTAACAGGTTCGCAGGCATAAAATGTCCGCTCCTTTGCTCTAAGCGTTTCAGAATAAAATCATAACTGCCCTCCAGATAGATCCAAATTGGTACAGGATCCAGGTCTTTTTCAATAATGTCTCTATACATTTCTTTTAATGCAGAGCATGCAATTACCGCGCCTTTGTTTTGATGCTCTTTCCCCAGCTGATTTAAGGACATTAACCATGAGTGCCGGTCCTGGTCATTTAGTGGTTCTCCCTTAGACATTTTCTGAATGTTCTTTTCAGGATGATAATCGTCCCCGTCAAAAAAAGGAAGTGAAAGTGTTTCTGCCAGCATTCGTCCAATTGTCGACTTGCCACAACCGGAGACCCCCATGATAACGAAGATATTTTTTGATTTTGTCATGGCTGTTTTCTTAGTTCTTGTTCGATCTGCTCTAGTTTTAAATTGAATGACAGATCATAAGGGACCCATAAAATAAATGTGTTCCTACGAAACCATGTGCCTTGTCTCTTTGCAAAACGCCTTGTATTTTTCTTTATTTCTTCTACCGCTTCCTCAAGAGTGTAATGACCATCTAGATATTTGAATAACTCCTTATAACCCACAGTTTGAAGTGCATTAAGACTCTCAAATTCTTTTAAACCCGTGGCTTCTTCCAGGAGTCCGGCGGCCATCATGGCATCTACCCGCTCGTTTATTCTTTGATAAACTACTTCTCTTGCAGCTTCAATGCCCACAATAACAGTTTTAAAGGGCCTGGTAATCTTCTTTTGCCCCAGAAAGGACGAATATGGCTTCCCGCTAGCTCTACATACTTCCAGTGCTCTCAGAACGCGTTGCGGATTCTGAAGATCAACTTTCCTGGCGTACAGCGGGTCTGCCTCCATCAGTTCTTGTTGCAGAGGATCTAAACCTTTTTGTTTTAATTCCCTATTTAGCGTTTCGCGAATGGAAGGCGGAATGACTGGAAAGGCATCCATACCATTTAGAACCGCATCAATATACATACCGCTGCCTCCTACCATGATCATCAGATCATGATGATTATAAAGTTCGTTGAGCAAAGCTAGCGCTTCGCGTTCAAAATCGCCTACATTGTAGGTATCGTGAATACTTTTATGTTGTATGAAGTGATGAGGAACTGATTGCAACTCCTCCCGATTCGGGACTGCAGTTCCAATTTTCATTTCTTTATAGAATTGTCTGGAGTCTGCTGAGAGGATCTCTGTTTTGAAATGTTTAGCAAGTTGAATAGCAAGGGCAGTTTTCCCTATTCCAGTTGGACCTACAACTACCAAAAGGGTTTTTGGCACCATTATTCATCTTTTAGCCTAAAACCACATACACGGCAATACTG
>JABDQS010000163.1 GCA_013042125.1 Eudoraea sp. | reverse complement strand
GAGTATTTCTTCAGACCTTGCCCTGGTAAAGCCCATAGCCACCCGCATGTTTAATCTTCAGGGAAAAGATTCGGAAAAATACTTCCAGGAAGTGGAGAATAAGTTGCTCGAGGAGACCAATTATATTCTGGAACTTCAACAAAGTGAAGAAATATCTGATGCATGCCGCCACCTCCCTAATCTTGAATTTCCTCAATATTACAGTGATCTTTCCAGTGAAAGGATCATTACCATGGACTGGATGACCGGGACGCATTTAAGCAAGTTCACCAAAAGACCATTTTCTAAGGAAGTTGGAGATATGTTAGGTCAGACCTTATGGGATTTTTATATGTATCAAATGCATGGTCTGCGTAAGGTACATGCAGATCCACATCCCGGGAATTTTTTGGTGAGTGAAAACAATTCCCTTATTGCGATCGACTTTGGCTGTGTTAAAGAGGTGCCGGATGAGTTCTATTTTCCCTATTTTGAACTGGCGAGGACAGAGATCATTGAAAATGACACCTTATTTGAAGATAAACTTAAGGAATTAGAGATCCTTACCCCTGGCGATACCGAAGAGGAACGTGTATTTTTTAAAGCCCTGTTCAAGGAATTACTAACGCTGTTTACTTTGCCCTTTAACCAGGAACATTTCGATTTTGGGTCCGATACGTTCTGGGATCGCATAGCAGCTCTAAGTCAGCAGTATGCCAAGGATGAACATATTCGCAAGATGAATGGAAACAGAGGGTCCCGTCACTTTCTATATATCAACAGGACATTTTTTGGATTGTATAACCTTCTGCACGACCTAAAGGCAAATGTGGAGGTTAATTCTTACCAGAAATATCTGTAACCAATGATTTACCGGGTCCCTTCTTCGGTATTCTCTTCCTTGTTTTTGACATATTTTTCAAGCCACTGATCTTGTTCCCAAAGGAGATGAAGAATACTCTCTTTGGCCCTGTATCCATGGCTCTCTTTCGGAAGCATCACCAGGCGTACTGTGGCGCCAAGTCCTTTAAGAGCATTAAAATATCGTTCGCTTTGCATCGGATATGTACCCGAGTTATTATCAGCCACGCCGTGTACCATTAATAAAGGGGTCTTCATCTTATCGGCGTGCATAAAGGGAGACATGGTGTAATAGATCTCCGGAGCTTCCCAATAATTCCGTTCTTCACTTTGAAAACCGAAAGGAGTAAGCGTTCTGTTATAGGCGCCGCTGCGGGCTATCCCGGCAGCAAAAAGGTTAGAATGAGATAACAAATTAGCAACCATAAAGGCCCCATAGCTATGGCCTCCAACCGCCACACGATCCCGGTCTATATATCCCATAGCGTCTACTGCATCTATAGCAGCTTTGGCATTGGCAACCAATTGATCTCTGAAAGTATCATTAGGCTGCTCTTCCTCTTCCCCGATGATGGGAAAAGCAGCATCATCTAATACTACGTACCCTTTGGTAACCCAATATACCGGAGATCCCCAGTATGGATACGTAAATTCATTCGGATTTTGGGTATTCAGTGAGGCACTATTTTTGTCTTTGTATTCTCTTGGATATGCCCATAAAATCATAGGCATCTTTTCCCCGGAATTCTTATCATAACCAACCGGCAGATACAGGGTTCCATTTAACTCCAGTCCATCCTCCCGGGTATAGGTGATCACTTCTTTGTGTACATCCTCAATACTTTTGAACGGGTTCTCAAAAAAGGTTAATTGGGTTGGACCTTTCCTTTTCTTCAGATGTTTAAAATAATAGTTAGGATAAGAGCTTTTAGATTCAATGCTCACCAGCAATTCATCCTTGCTAACGTTATAGTCCCTCAGATCTTCTTTTTGGTCTGTCAACTTTGACTCATAGAGCCTTACAGTTTCCAGCGACCTCAGATTTAACTGATCTACGAATGGGAACTGCCCATTATCTGTGTAGCCATCACCCAAAAGATATGCATTATTCTCATCGTCTATTGACAAAACGTTGCTGCCATTTTTTGTACGTTCCATTACAAAAGATCCCGGATTACTGTAAACATCCTGATAATTTCGGTCATAAAGTATTGAGGGCCGTATAGATTCTGGCTCGGAGGGATCAAAGACATAGGTCTTGGTATTTCTGGTATTCCACCAGTAATCTGTGGCTATGGCTACATTGTCCGTCCCCCAGTTTATATTCCTGAATCTATTAATGGTTTTCAGAATGAGGTTCCCTTTCCCTGTGAATGGAGCATCCAACACGTATACCGCATCCCTGAAAGGTACTTCAACCTCAGGATCCCCCTCATCTAAGGCCTCCACATATATCAAGGTGGCATCACGGTCTGCACGCCAGCTAATGTCTCGCATTCCTTTGCGTTCTGCCATAAAACCTTTCGGAAGATCTTCTATCAAAGGAACCTCTAGTAGCGTCGTAACTAAATCTCCGTCTTGAGTATAAATGGTTGTCGTCGATGGAAATCGGTAGTAAGGCACCAGATAAGAGAAGGGCCTTTCAACGGTCAGGACCATAACGTAGGATCCGTCCGGAGAAAAACTGATGTTTCTGTACATGGCTGCAGGTTTCCATAAGGAGCTGCTGCCATCAAGTGATACTTTATGCAATTCAGATAAGGCGAGTTGCTGAAAGTTGAATTCGTCCGACGGGTTGGTCAGCAGATCCTGATAGGTTCTGTTCTGGGCTTTCTTCCCCTCGTTTGTCGAAATAGTAGGACCTTCAGGTACCGCAGAAGCCTGATCTATGAGCGGCTTCCTGGAATCAGGAAGCATTTTAACCAACAGAGCATCACCATTTTTGAACCAGTTTATTACATCCCTGAGATTGGCGTTCACTTTGGCATCTGTGATCTTTTGTACTTTGGCGGAGGCAATGTCTAAGATCCATACTTCAACACCTTCGGGCGTAGTATTGGTCACAGCTACCTTGGTTTCATCAGGGGAGAAACTGAAATTAGCTAGTCGGGGGTTTTCGGGAAGTCCCGCCACCTGAAGTACTTCCTTACCCGAAGTCGATTTTATCTTGATGTTATTGTAATAATTCGTTCGACTACCAATGTTGGTGACAGGGTTGATCCGTAACCCGGCAAGGCGCATCTCAGCTTCAGACAATTCCTGAATACTTTTATAAGGGTCTCTGTAAAGTAGCAGCATGTATTCTCCATTATCTGTAACTCTTACGGATGGAGCTAACGGCGCATTTACCAAATCCAGGATTTCCTTGGTAGGTTGCTGGTATGTTGGTTTTTCCTGGGCCGACCCAAGAGTCAAAACAAATGTGAACAATAGAAGAAATAAGGATCTCGGGATGGAATAATTTTTTTTCATTTTTATGAATTTGTGGAAGAGTAAGTTACTACATAAACCCCTTAATATGCAAGTAACTATTCATGATTTCCAGGATGGGAGATCTAAAGCGCCCAATCTTATGTGGATTTACTAGGTAGGCTTCCTGAGAATAGGTATTTTAGGAGTACGAAACTAAACACAGGTCAAAAGTACTCTCTTTGATCTGAGAAGAAAACCTATCATTTATGTACAACTCAAGAATATCCGGTCTTGGCTTTTATGTGCCAGATAATGTGGTGACCAACGACGACCTTTCTAAACTGATGGAAACTGACGATGCCTGGATACAGGAGCGCACCGGCATCAAAGAACGGAGGCATGTGGTTAAAGGTGAGGATACCACTACTAAAATGGGTGTTAAAGCTGCTAAAATTGCCATTGAAAGAGCTGGAATCGATAAGGATGATATTGATTTTATAGTGTTTGCCACGCTAAGTCCGGACTATTATTTTCCCGGCGGTGGGGTTTTGGTTCAACGCGATCTTGATATCAAAACAGTAGGAGCGCTGGATGTAAGAAATCAATGCTCCGGTTTTGTCTATGCTATTTCCATAGCCGATCAATATATTAAAAGTGGCATGTATAAGAATATCCTGGTGATAGGATCAGAATTGCATTCGGGCGGGCTCGACTTTACGACTCGCGGCAGGGGAGTGTCCGTAATTTTTGGTGATGGGGCAGGGGCAGCTATACTAACTCGTGAAGAAGATCCCAAAAAAGGGATACTTTCCACCCATTTGCATTCGGAAGGGCAGCATGCTGAGGAACTCTCCCTTCTTGCACCTGGTATTGGGTATAGATGGGTAACGGATATTTTGAAAGATAACGACCCCGATGATGTATCATATTACCCCTATATGAATGGTCAATTTGTATTTAAGAATGCAGTGGTTCGCTTCTCAGAGGTTATTATGGAAGGGCTCAAGAAGAACAAATTAGAAGTAAAAGATATTGATATGCTGATCCCTCATCAGGCCAACCTCCGTATCTCTCAGTTCATCCAGAGGAAATTCAGACTTACCGACGATAAAGTGTACAACAATATCATGAAGTACGGTAATACTACCGCAGCTTCTATTCCTATTGCCTTAACTGAGGCCTGGGAACAGGATAAGATCAAGGAAGATGATCTGGTGGTATTGGCAGCGTTCGGAAGTGGATTTACCTGGGGAAGTGTGATCATACGCTGGTAATTTTTGGATAAGAATAATTGAAGTATGGGGAAGCAATTTCAGAAGTTAACACCATCTCTGCAAGAATTCATTTCAAAGCAAAAGATTTTCTTTGTGGCAACTGCCATGAAAGAAGGGCACATCAATCTATCGCCTAAGGGAATAGACACTTTTAGGGTGGAGGATGAATACAAGGTGTTATGGCTGAATCTGACAGGAAGTGGTAATGAAACCGCAACACACCTTCTTCACGATGAAAGAATGACGCTTATGTTTTGCGCTTTTGAAGGGCCTCCAAAAATTGTCAGACTTTATGGAACTGCCAAGGTTTATCATCCCAGAGATGAAAGATTTGATACGTTGGTTACTTCGTTCCCACCAATTCCGGGTACCCGTCAGATCTTTGAATTGACCATAGAATTGGTTCAGACCTCATGTGGAATGGGGGTGCCTGTAATGCCGTATAAAAAAGAGAGAAATGAATTAATAGAATGGGCCAGGGAGAAGGGTCAAACGGGCCTAACGAATTATATGAAGGAAAAAAACACAACAAGTCTGGAAGGATTTCCCACAGGGATCTTTAAAACATAAATACAAAACCCCGACACTAATGCACCGGGGTTTCTACCATTGTTAAGCCGTACTAAACACTAACCATTAACTAAAAATACAGCGTCCCAATGAATGAGAACTTTTCTAATACAAGAGACGAGAATTATTGGAATACGTTACAGTACTTAACACACTTTAACACCATTGCTGCTTAATGAAAAAGACCTTAGTATTCGGAGCTTCCACAAAACCATCAAGATATAGTTATATAGCCATTAAAAGACTGGTTGATGGCGCACAGGAAACTTTGGCTTTCGGCGTTAAAGAAGGAAGTGTGGCGGGGGTGAAAATAATGACAACTTGCAATTCTTTTAAGGATATAGACACAATAACCCTATACATAGGTCCGGCCAGGCAAAAGGAATATTATGATACCATCATAGGACTTTCACCCAGAAGGGTCATCTTTAATCCCGGAACTGAGAATCCTGAATTCTACGACCTGCTTAAAAAAGAGGGTATTGAAGTGGAGGTTGCCTGTACGCTCGTACTCCTTGCTACAGGGCAGTATAACTAAGCAAATATTATTTTTTTCGTCTGATCAGCAGCAGCCCTAAAAATGTCAATAAGCCATTGACAGGTAATAGTTCATATCCCACCTGGTAGCCACCAAGTGTTTCAGCCGGTAGATTGGCTATTAACATGATGATCAGGACGCAGGCCACGGCCACTACCCAGCTAAATCTGTCCTTGATCTTAAATTTTGTGCAAATTCCAAAGGCAAATAACCCTAATAAGGGGCCATAGGTGTAGGTTGCAACAGTAAGCAAACCATCAATGACGTTTCTGTCCAAAATGTATTTAAAGCTGATCACCACTAACACCAGAAGCACACTCATGCCTATATGTACCCTTTTTCGCAGTTGCTTTTGTTTTTGCGGATCTTTTTTCTCAATATCCATAAAGTCCACGCAAAAGGAGGTAGTAAGCGAGGTTAAGGCACTATCTGCACTACTATAGGCTGCGGCAATAAGCCCAAGAATAAAGGTAGTGGCAACAAGGCCACCAAGGCCACTATTCAAAGCAATTTCGGGAAATAGAAGGTCAGATTTTGGTGCTCCATCCATCAATGGGATAGGTACTTCAAAGCGCCGGGCATAAA
>JABDQS010000160.1 GCA_013042125.1 Eudoraea sp. | reverse complement strand
TAGACCGGTTCTCCTCATCCCCATAGGCCGTGATCATCATCACCACCGGAGGGGGTTTAATGTATTCCTTTTTAATGAATTCCAGCAAATCCAATCCGCTCATCCCGGGCATATTGATGTCTGATAGAATGAGTACAGCCTCGTGTTCCATATCTTTTAAGAGGTCTACCGCCTCCTCCCCAGAAAAGGCAAAGACAAAATGCATGTGCCCACTCCGGATCTCTTTGCGAAAGCGTTGCTGAAAAAGGATTTTTACGTCTTGTTCGTCGTCTACTACTAGTAATATCATATTCAAGGTCTTTCTGGTTATTAGTCGGTTTATTTAGTTTATAGGCAACTCAATGGTAAATGTTGTCCCCTTGCCTTCTTTGGTATCAACCCGTAATTCTCCCTCATGTCCTTTAGTTACGATATCGTAACTCATACTTAAGCCTAGTCCGGTACCTTCCCCGGTAGGTTTGGTAGTAAAAAAAGGCTGGAAGATCTTGTCCTGTATTTTTTTTGGGATTCCATTCCCATTGTCCTTTACACTAATTTCGACACCATTCTTTGTTTTCTTTGTACTAACTGTAACCGTTGGCTCATATGTTTCATCCTCTGAAGCCTTGGCGAAAGAGGATTTTTCCTTTACAACATAGAAAGCATTGGTGATTAGATTCAGGATCACCCGCCCAATATCCTGAGGCACTACGTTTACTTTTCCCAAGGCTTTGTCAAAATGCGTGTCCAGGGTGGCATTAAAGGTCTTGTCTTTGGCTCTAAGGCCGTGGTAGGCTAGCCGCAGATATTCATCTGCCAGAACATTGAGGTCTGTGAGTTCCTTTTCCCCGCTACTGGCTCTGCTGTGCTGCAGCATCCCTTTAACGATTCCGTCGGCGCGTTTTCCATGATGGTTGATCTTATCCAGGTTCTGTTTGATGTCTTCCATCAGGGCTTTGGCATCTTCCAGGTCTCCATTGCTCAACTCTTCCTGCATCTCTTCGAGTAGTTCCACACTCACTTCAGAGAAATTGTTGACAAAGTTGAGCGGATTCTGTATCTCATGTGCGATCCCGGCTGTGAGTTCTCCGAGAGAAGCCATTTTTTCAGAGTGTACCAGCTGATTCTGTGTCGCTTTTAATTTAACATATGCTTTTTCGATTTCCCGGGCATGGGCCAGTTCCTTTTCTTTGGCAAGGGCCTTTTCTTTGGCCAGGATCCTGCGCTTTTGATATTTATCAAAGTAAAACACACCTAATACAAGTAATGTAGCGTAAGCTCCGTAAGCCCAGCTCGTCTTCCACCAGGGTGGTGCTATTGAGATACGGAGACTTTTTTCTTCCCAATCACTGCTATTTCTGATGGCCGTTTTAAACGTAAGGGTATAGTTCCCCGACGGCACTTTGTTGTATGTTACTTTCTGTCCTGAAAGGCTTTCCTGCCATTCTAAATCATACCCCTCGAGCATGTAAAAAATTCGTTTCTTTAATTCGGCCCTTAGATCTACAGCGGCAAAACTGAGACTGAAATTATTTTCATTGTAATTAAGCCGAATTTCATCTGCCTTGTAAAGGGAGGTTTCAAGTATTCCATTTTTTTCTGGGTTAACAGCTTGGTTGTTTACTTTCAGGTCCATGGCATAGAGTGCCTGCTTGCCGGAGGCTTTTTTAAATTCTTCCGGACGAAATGTAAAGTAGCCATTAGGACTGCTGGCAAAATACACCCGGCCATCCTTGTCGTTGTAGGCATAACCAAGATCAGGAAATCCATTTACCTGAACACCATTTTTTATGCCGAAAATTTCCTTGTTTTTTCGGTCTGCTCCTAGTTTTACAATGGCCACGTCTGTACCTATCCACAAATTATCAGCATCATCGCCAATTAAGGAATAGGTCCATTCTCCTAAAAATGTTCCGGTTTCATTAATTTTAAAAGGAGACATCTTTGTCCAGTCCTTATCTGTGCTCCACAGGCCGGTATTCGCTCCTGCCCATAGGATGCCTTTTTTGTCCACATATAGATCCCTGATGGCTGGACCTGTAAAAACAAGCTCTAACTGATCGGTAAGTTCATTCACTTTGTAAACTCCGCCTTCAACAGAACCAGCCCATACTTGCCCTGACAGATCTTCCAAAATTTTCACGCCCCACCCTGCAGTGTCTGACTG
>JABDQS010000152.1 GCA_013042125.1 Eudoraea sp. | reverse complement strand
CCCTCCTGTCTATACTACGGGGTGCGATCGCATTAAATCCTGCTTTCCTGCATAAACTTCAGGGACATACGGCCATTTCGGAACTCCAATTTTCGAGGGACTGGGGCCTGGGAAGCTCCTCTACACTTATCAACAATATTGCTCAATGGGCAGAGGTCAATGCCTATTCATTATTGTGGAACACCTTTTCAGGGAGTGGGTACGATATTGCCTGCGCACAAAACAACCAACCACTGACATTTCAGTTAAAGGGTTCAACTCCCGAGGTAGATCTACTGCAATTTAAACCTTCATTCTCCGCGGAGCTTTATTTTGTGCATTTAAATAAAAAACAGAATAGCCGGGAGGGAATTGCACAATACAAAAGAGTTGAAGCGAAAAAAAAAGGCTTGATAGATGAGATCACAGAGATCACAAGGGCCGTTGTTGCTTGCGATGATCTTACAACTTTTCAGGAATTGCTCCTGCGCCATGAAGAACTTATATCTGAGACTATACACCTCCCAAGAATACAAGACCAACTATTTCCCGATTTTACCGGGCTGGTAAAAAGCTTGGGCGCATGGGGTGGCGACTTTGTACTTGCCATGGGGACAGATCATATATTGGAATACTTCAATTCCAAAGGTTACACAACTGTCCTTCCTTATGATGAACTTGTGCTATAAAAAAAGCCCCGGTCATAAAACCGGGGCCATATAGAATTTTATTATGATCTAGTAGAAAATAGATCGATTGTCTTCTATCGCTGCTTTCTCTTTTAAGGCATCCACAATACTATTTGCTACGCTAGAGGCATTAGCAGCTTGCAAGGCATTGGCATAAGTAACATAATTGTCGAGTGCCGGTGCTTCTTCCTTATTGGTGACTTCAAACATAAATACCCCGGATTCCCCCGTAATGAGTTTAGAAGTATCTCCTGTATTCATCGAAAACGCAGTTCCAACTACCAGAGGCTCTCTTCCTGCTCCGGGAATGGTAGGTGTCTTTACCGTAAGGGCAGTAGCTGTAGAGACGTTTGTATTGTTAGATGAGGCTATTTCTGCTATAGATTTTCCTGTGTTGGCAGCCTTGATGTTTTCGGCCTTCTTTTTCTTGCGAAGAATTGGGAGGACGGTCACTGAGGCGTCTTCAACATCCATTAAACCCTTTTTGTAAGTAGCCGTTAATTGAACTACAGCATAACCGTTATTTATATCGAACCTTTTTATGTCACCTAATTCAGTGTCGTCTGCAAAGGCCCATTGAACGATCCTTCTTTGAGCTCCAAGGCCAGGCAGGTTCTCGTCCATTGCCATTAGTCTGTTTACGGGCCTTACCAAATAGTCATTCTCCTTTGCAACCTCATTTAGACTTTTTTCAGAATCTACCGCCGCCATTTCAAACTTGGTAGCATCTGTAAATAGTGTGTTGATTGTCTCGTCTGAAGGTTCAATATCCCTTGTGAGTGTTGCCAATTGAACCTGATCTCTTTTATCATCTACTTTTACAATATGATATCCGAATTCCGTTTCTACCAGGCCAATATGCCCCTCTGGATTCCCAAAGGCAAAGTCATTAAATTTTGGTGTCATGATCCCTTCCTGGAAATATCCAAGATCTCCTCCTCTGGGAGCTGAAGGTCCATCCGAATTATCGCGGGCTAGTTGAGCAAATACAGCATCTGGTTCAAGAGCACTTTTTAAAACCTCTTGTGCCTTTGCTTCGGCCTCTTCCTTTGTACGGGTCACTTCAGGGTTGGCACGTTCTGCTCCTTCATATGTGATAAGAATATGGCTGGCTTTCACCGAACCGTTCGGTTTCTTAGCCATCATACGAGAAATTTTGAATACATCTCCATCCCTGTAAGGTCCAAAAAGCTCACCTACATTTAAATTCATTAATGAGTCTGCAAATTTTGCCGGTAATTCATTTTGAGCTTTAAAGATGGTATCGTACTTAGCATCAGAATTCCTATCCAGGAACGCAGCCACATCTGTGGTATTTCTGAATCCCGGAATGGTCATAGTGGTATCTCTGTCTGCCAAATACTCCTCTGTGTCATTGAGTAACTCTTTAAGAGCGGCTTCCGTTGTTTCCAGATCCGCGGCTGATGGTGCTTCCTCAAAATATACGAATTGAATATCTCTGGATTTCTCCTGAGTATACTTTTTTTGATTTTCCTTTATGTAGGCCTCTATCTCATTTTTGGTGACCACAATCGTACTATCGGGAATTGAAGTAAAAGGTATTCTTACGTAGCGAATATCAACTTTGTTATTTGCCAATTTATAATCAAATTCACCCTCTTTTAAGGTAGCGCCCATTCCGGAGCGGATCAGATCAAAATAAACCTGCTGTTTTGCACTTTCGATGATGGCCTCCTCGTCTTGCAGCCAATCTTCGTATTGCGTTGGAGCATTGAGCTTTAATTCCAGGATAAAATCTCTGAACTTTCTTTCATCAAATACACCATTTTCATCTACAAATTGGGGATTCTGGGCAAGTCCCGGACTATTCTTGATCACTTCAATGATCTGATCTTGTTCAATTTCTATACCCAAAGAAGCGATCTGTTGGTCTAGCAAGGTGCTTCGTTCTATCTGGTTCCAAATACTGTTTACCAATTGCATGGAAGAAGCATTTGGACCACTATTCCTTGAAGCGCGTTCTATCTTTTTTCGGAATACATCAATAGAAATTTCCTGTCCATTGATCTCCCCTACCGAAGAGCCTACTTTACCTCCGGAGAACCCATCACTGGTAAAGATCCCGGAGATCACAAAGGCAAATAATGCCATTCCAATGATCAGTATCAATACTGTAGTTCGTTTCCGGATATTTTCTAAAATTGCCATTTATCTAGATTGTTTAAAATCAGTGGGCGAAATTACCATTTTCCCTTAAATAATAAAAACGAAAAGCCCGCTATCTGAAAGTATGTCTTTGCTTAGTCATTTTCAGCAACCTCCAGGGTTACCAAATCAATTTTTGTATTCGAGACCTCTAATACGGTGAAGAGGTAATCACCGATCTTAATTTCTGTTCCTTTTTCGGGAATTTCACCTGTCTCGTGTACAAGGAGCCCCCCAAGGGTTTCAAATTCTTCGGTATCTGGTAATTCCAATTTATAGGTCTCGTTAATGTAATCTACCTCCAGGCGTGCAGAGAATTTAAAGGTAGAATCATTTATCTGTTCCTCAAGCAGGTCGGTAGAATCGTGTTCATCTTCAATCTCACCAAAAAGTTCTTCTACTATGTCTTCAACGGTCATAACCCCTGAAGTACCTCCGTATTCATCCAGAACTACGGCCATACTCTTCCGTTTTTTGGTCAGTATCTTAAGTATCGCATGGATAAGCATGGTCTCCGGAACTAATTCTACCGGCAACAAGATACTTTTAATGGTCTTAGGCTTTTTAAACAGTTCATAGGAATGTATATATCCAATAATATTGTCGATAGTATCCTTATAAACCAGGATCTTAGAATAGCCGGTTTCTGTAAAGAGCTTTGCCAGGTTCTTAGGAGTTTCGTGAAGTTCAACCGCTGTGATCTCTGTGCGTGGAACCATCACTTCTCTTGCTTTTACCGCCGAAAATTCGAGCGCATTTTGAAAGATCTGTATCTCAGAATCCACATCATCTTCTTCTTCCAGAGCTTCCATCTGTTCTGTAATATAATCTCCCAGCTCCATTTTACTAAAGGCTAATTGAACCTCATCTCCATCAGTTTTAAATAGTGTGCGAAGAATTATATCGGTCAATTTTATTATGAAATCTGAAATCAAAGAGAATAGGGCGTAAAACAAATACGCCGGAATAGCCAATATTTTCAATAAGGTATTGGCGTAGATCTGAAAAAATACTTTTGGAAGAAACTCTGCAGTAATAAGAATGATAATCGTTGAGATAATGGTTTGGGTAAGCAGGCTAAAGTCTGTGAGCCAAAGTTGTACAAAGCTATATTGTGAAGGCAGCATGCTTTGAAACCAGTTCATTAGAAGGTCTCCCATATAAAAGCCATAGACCACCAGGGCTATGTTATTCCCAATGAGCATGGTCGCAATGAACTTGGAGGGTTTATGGGTGAGGCGGGCCAATACTTTCGCCAGAAAGCCGGCCTGTTTTTTCTCAATCTCTATATGGATCTTATTGGCAGATACAAATGCGATCTCCATTCCCGAAAAAAAGGCAGAAAGAATCAGGCACAAAACAATGATCAAGATAGATGTATCCACAATTACGATTGATTATCCTTCTTCCTTTTCTCAAAACGCCTCCTGTAAGTACGGCGAAAAATGAACATCGCAATAGAAACTATTGCAAAAAAAATAAAGATATAGGTCCCTTCCCTATTCGTTTCCCACAGTTCTCCAATCTTGTAAATTGAAACTACAGCAACTATGAGATATAAATATTCTGTAAATCGTAATATCTTGATCATGATTCGTCTTCTTTGATGGTCATTAACCCGTATGTTCGATGGGCCTTAAAAAAACTAAAATCGCGGTTAAAATCCATTCCCTCTCCATCCATAACGGTACCGTCTTCCGGATTGGTGAATGTGAATTTTTCCTGTGTAAAGATCCATTCTTCCTTTCTGTCCCAATATAGTTGTGGTGTCTCCAGTTTTTTCCCATCATGTGTTTCGATCACCACATTTCCCCGAAGGTCTATCATATTGGTTTGGGAATAAATAATCCCATAATCTGCCTGAATCGTACTCTTCTTATTATCCTTATCAAAATATTCCACTTCAAGGCCTTTTGGGAACGTTCTGTATTTGAATCGCATATTGTCATAGTCCTCACTAACCGGGCTCTTTAGAATGGCTATCACTCTGGAAATACCTTCATCTTCACTCTCCAGTTCCTCTGTAGTCTCTGTATATGTAAGTTCAAAATTTTGAGCAACCCCTTGCGGGTAGACCTCAATTTTTTTCTCATCTCCTACCCGTTTATAGGTGTCCTGACAGCTATAAAAAAAGATTGCCACGGTAAAAACCATGGCAATAGGAATTGGTATATTTTTACCCAAGGGCTTCATTCTTATAAACTGGGTACGGTAACACTACCGCCTACCCAACATTTAAAGCTCAGGGTTTTTCCAGCCATGCCAGAATTGAATATATCTGTCTTCGAAGGCGCTTTTGCTGCGTAGCTTGCAGCAGACTGACCTGCCCTGCCACTCAGTGACGGATCCACTCTTCCCGCTTTGCGGGCCATATCAGCAGCCTTCCAGTAAATTGCTCGTTTTTCAAAAGGAGTTTCCCCACATTCGTTAGCACTGGAAGCGTATAAACTGGCAATCAATAAATATGCATTTCCATTAGACGGATTCGCAGCAATAGCTTTTTGAGCGTAGCTTCTGGATGTGGACTTGCTACTTCTTCTATAACTGGTTGCTATCTTATAGGCGATATTCGATTTTTTCTTTGAATCTGTTTCCAGTTCTAATGCCTTGTTAAAGTCGGCAATAGCTCCACTGTTATCTCCTGCTTTTTTCTTTAAAGTACCTCCGTATACATAGGCATCTGCAGAAGGGTCTAAGGCTAACTGTGCTTCAAAAAGCTTTTTGAACATAGGATCGTCTGTACATTCCTTACTAAACATTCTTCCTACTGCTCTCTTCACCCAGGTGATATCCCCTTTTTTGGACTCATAACTTCTTTCATAAAGTGGAATTAAGTTTTCACAATCTGCCAGCGCTCCTAATTTGGAGTCTACGCTCCCGGCAATTTTACCATAAGATTCAGAATTGGTAGTTGCTACACTTAATCTTCTTTTCTCTTTAGAAGTAAGGGTACCGGCATCCTCTTTAGGAAGTAATTGGGTGATAACGTCTGTCAACTGACCATTCTCTTCTTCTATCTTCTCGGTTACATCATCATAGGTGTCAAAAACATCCTGTAATTCCTTTTTATTGGCATTATACAGATCTACCAAACTTGAAAAGTAAAGGTATAATGCTTTCGGATTTTTAAAATTCTTTCTGTCTTCCTCAAAAGCTTTATCTAACATGGAGAAGATCTGCTCATCAGAAGCCATTTTATTATCATACATCAACAAGACCTTATCAATGGCTACCTGACCTTCTGAAAAACTTGAAGGGAAGTATTTATGACTGTCATCATAGAGCGTCATGAGTTCTTTTATAAAAGCATCTTTTTCGGCTCCACTGCTTTTGTCGATCTTATCAGAAAGTATCCTTTCCCCATACAAAAAGTTTGCCTTATTAATATCCGGACAGTTTGTATACACCATTTTCCATGGTCCATAGGCGGCATCATAGTTTTTTACCTTAGCATGCTCTGCGTAAATGGAAAGGTTGGTCATGCATTCAGGATTTTGTCCCTGTCCCAAACTTATGCCTGTGAAGCCCACTAGGGCAATCAACATCAAGTAAAGTTCCTTTTTCATCGTATTACGTTTTAAAGCGGTTAATGTACTAATTTTTTATCAATTTATTTTCCTTTTTTGGAACCATCTGTCGTTGAATGATAGTCCTATGTTGACCTTGAAGTATTTTTCCTCTATCAGATCTGCTGCTGTGGTACCTCTTTTGCCCCATTCAAAACCAAGATTCAGATTGGAGAAACTTCCACCCAGCGGTAATCCTAGACCAAAAGTTATGCCAAAATTGTCAATCTCTTTTTCGTTTACCACTATTCCCGTCATATCATATCGAAGTCCGGCTCTGTAAGTTACTCTTTTAAAGTAACTTCCAAAAGATGTATAATCGGGGACATATAATGCGCCAAGGGCATACGAACTGGCATCTTTGTATTCCTGATTTTGGATTTGCAAGAAACGATTCTCAAAAGTACTTAGTTGCTGAAAGCTGTATTCTGCACCTAAAAACCATTTTTTCTCTTCGCCAAATCCCAGACCAAAAGTGGCAATTGTAGGTATCTTTAACTCCGTATTAAGCAGGCCCTGCGCTTGCAGGTCTACTTCAAATTGTTCTATCGTACTACCGGTAGCCTGTGAGAAAGATCCAAAGGTCTGACTATTTTCTGAAAGTAGATTTACCTGGGTATTCACTACTGCAGAAGTGTAGAGGGTGTATTTATCTTTTATAGTGGGGGAATACGTAAGGCCATAAACAAAATCGAATCCATTTATATTGGATTCCTGGGTTTCTCTGGTGCCAAACTGAAGCCCATCTATTGTTTGTATTTTTTCACTTTCTAAGTTGCCAAAGTTGAAATTCATACTCGCTCCCACGTTCAAATTCTTAGCCAATTCAAACCCAAGGGAAAGAAAGACCTGATTGATCCCGCCCGATCCTGAATAAAGATTCGTAACATCATTTCCACTGGGATCTACGGTATTTTGTAAAACGTCGTATCCTACTGAGGAAAATGGTCTTAATCCAAGACCCACCCCCATTTTAGGGCTTATCGGAAACCCAATGGCCAGATATTCAAGATTGGTTACGGACGACTTTTCCTGATCCGTAAAACTATTCAAGGATATATCCTTATAACTGATCCCGGCTGTGTAGGTTGTAAGACGCAGTTTTCCATAACCGGCCGGATTTTTTAGGGTAAGGTGGATACTATCTGTATAGAGGCTTAGGCCTCCCATCATTTGGTTTTCGATTGTACTACCGGACCTTAGATCTCCAATCCCAAAATACGAATACGGTGAAACTGTTCCATTTTGGGCGTATGAACTACACGCGGCAAGGAATATTATAACAAATCCTATTTTTCTGATCATCTAGCGTTTGTTGTATTCGAGCAAATAATTCAAGCCCTCAAGGAGAAAATTTGAATGGGCAAATATGGTATTTTTTAACCGATTGGACAAAAATTGACCGTCTCCCCCTGTTAAAATAACTGTTAAATGTTCGAATCTTCTATGGTACTGGGAAATAACACCATCGATCTCCTGGCATATCCCATTTATTACCCCGCTGTGCATGCTCTTCTCCGTAGAATTTCCAATGAGCTCCACAAAAGGACTGGGATCTAATAATGGTAACTTGGCCGTATGTTGATGAAGTGCTCTATAACGCATCAAAACACCCGGTGAAATGGCACCTCCGAGGTATTCACCCTGCTCGTTGATAATATCATAGGTAATGCATGTACCGGCGTCTATGACCAGGGTATTGGTGTGAGGATGATTATAAAAAGCAGCTGTGGCTAGTGCTATTCGATCTACCCCTAAGGTTAGCGGACTGGTATACGAGTTTTTGAATGGTACTTTTGCGATTGATGTCAGCAACTGTACTTTACAAAATATTGCTAGCACATTAAGTTCCTTTTTTGTAAGCAGTCCCACAGAGGCAACCAGTGCCTGTGCAATGTCAGGAAATTTTGAAAATACATCCTTTACAGCCTTTGGAAAGCCTGCCCTATCAGAACTTGTTAAGAATAGAAGTTCCTTTTTTTTGAACACAGCCAACTTAATGGAAGTGTTCCCCGCATCAATGACAAGGTTCATACTACAAAGATTAAAAATTGATAAAAAAGAACGTCCTTTTTTTCCTTTTTTATTGGTAGTTCCTAAATTTGAAATTATATTTGCCCCCGCCTACGCACTAGGCTTCGGCGGGTGCAGACCCGCAGAAGGTACCTTAGCTCAGTTGGTAGAGCAACGGACTG
>JABDQS010000150.1 GCA_013042125.1 Eudoraea sp. | reverse complement strand
CCGGTGATGAAGGGATGACAGCTCTTTTTGGCGGAACACGTGTCCCAAAACACCATATTCGCATTCAAAGCTATGGAAGCATAGATGAGCTAAACTCCTGGCTGGGCTTGTTGCGCGATCAGGATATTGCAAAAAAATACCGGGATATGCTGATGAAGATCCAGGAGAACCTGTTTACAGTAGGAGCTGTTTTAGCTACTGATCCGGATAAGGCGCTTCTTAAAAGTGGGAAAGAACGTTTAAATATTCCTAAAATTAGCGCTGCGGATGTTACTTTGTTAGAAGAGGAAATGGATAAGATGGATGAGTCTCTGACCACCATGACGCATTTTGTACTTCCAGGAGGACACACTACTGTGTCATACTGTCATATAGCACGTACCGTTTGCCGCAGGGCAGAACGCATGGCTTGTATTTTACACGAAAATCAACCTCTAGATGCAACTGTTTTGTCCTATTTAAATCGCCTATCTGATTTTCTTTTTGTACTATCAAGAAAATTATCTCATGATTTGAAGGCGGAGGAGATAAAATGGATCCCGGAAAAAAAAGACTAATAAATCCTTTCTTTCATCGTTATCAAAGTATTAAAAATGTATTTTTTAATAAAATAATTGAAATAAACGCCAAAAAACTTGACAGTCTGGGTTTAAAAATTATTTTTGCAAAAAATTAAAATTATACTAGTACCATGTATTGGACCTTAGAATTAGCATCTTATTTGAGTGATGCACCCTGGCCGGCGACCAAGGATGAATTGATAGATTACGCCATTAGAACCGGAGCACCCCTGGAAGTGGTCGAGAATCTCCAATCTATGGAAGAGGAAGGTGGAGAAATATATGAGAGTATTGAAGAAATCTGGCCCGACTATCCTACGGAAGAAGACTACCTCTGGAATGAGGATGAATATTAATAAATAGATCAAATAGCATCAAAAAGTCTCTTCGGAGGCTTTTTTTTTATGTAATTTTGACAGACTTTATAAAGAAATACCGGTGATTTCGAAACTGGAACGGCTTTTGCTTTCTTTAAGGCATCGAAAGAACCATTATAGAAATCAAATTTTAATACACATCACTGCCCGCACTACCACCAAAGACAAGGATGTAGATAATATTTAAATCCATGAGTTTTTTAAACAGCGTTATAAAGGCCTTTGTAGGGGATAAATCTAAAAAGGATGTCAAGGAATTAGAGCCTTTGGTAAAACAGATCAATTCCTTTGGTGACACCATGCAATCTTTATCCAATGACGAACTCCGTGCCAAAACGGATAGTTTCAAGGCAACTATTGCTGAGGCCTGTTCAAATTTAACAAAGCAGATAGAGGAACTAAAGAAAGAGGTAAATGCCTCCACCGATATTGACAAGAATGAGGAAATATATGCCCAGATAGATAAGCTGGAGGAAGAGGCATATAAGATAACTCAGGAAACCCTGGACCAGTTGTTACCGGAAGCCTTTGCTGTGGTAAAAGAAACAGCGAGAAGATTTAAGGATAATGAAACACTCACCGTAACAGCCACAGAGAACGATCGTGTATTATCCGGGAACAAGGACTATGTTGCCCTTGAAGGTGAAAAGGCTATTTGGAAGAATTCATGGGATGCTGCAGGAAAAGAAGTTACCTGGGATATGGTACACTATGATGTGCAATTGATCGGTGGCATTGCACTTCATCAAGGCAAAGTAGCAGAGATGCAAACCGGGGAAGGTAAGACACTTGTCGCTACCTTACCAATGTATCTAAATGCGCTCCCGGGAAAAGGAACCCACCTGGTTACCGTCAATGACTACCTTGCTAAAAGGGATAGTGCGTGGATGGGACCAATTTTTGAATTCCACGGACTTTCGGTAGACTGTATTGATAAACACCGCCCTAATTCTGATGGTCGAAGAGCAGCCTATAACGCTGATGTAACCTATGGAACCAACAATGAATTCGGCTTTGATTATCTAAGGGACAATATGGCCCATACTCCGGGCGACCTCGTTCAAAGACCGCACTACTATACAATTGTGGATGAAGTAGATTCTGTACTGATCGATGATGCACGTACCCCCCTTATCATCTCAGGACCCGTACCGGAAGGTGACAGACATGAATTTAACGAATTGCGGCCCAAGGTCATGGACATAGTGAGCATTCAACGCAAACACTTAACGGGCGTGCTGGCCGAGGCAAAGAAAAAGATCTCCGAAGGTGACACTAAGGAAGGTGGTCTTTTGTTATTGCGGGTCCACAGGGGACTCCCAAAAAACAAAGCACTTATTAAATACCTCAGTGAAGAGGGTATCAAACAATTATTACAGAAAACGGAGAATTTTTATATGCAGGATAACAACCGGGAGATGCCGGTGGTAGATTCTGATCTGCTCTTCGTGATAGACGAAAAGAACAACCAAATTGAGCTTACCGATAAGGGGATTGAACATATTTCAGGAGATCAATCCAAAGACTTTTTTGTGATGCCCGATATTGGTAGCGAGATCGCCAAGATCGAGAGTCAGGATCTGGGCATTGAAGAGGAAGCTTCCCAAAAAGAGGAATTATTCAAGGATTTTGCGGTAAAAAGTGAGCGGATCCATACCATGAGTCAGTTGTTGAAGGCCTATACCCTGTTCGAAAAGGATGTGGAATATGTGGTGATGGACAACAAAGTAATGATCGTAGATGAACAAACCGGTCGTATTATGGATGGTCGCCGCTATTCTGACGGTTTGCACCAGGCGATAGAGGCCAAGGAAAATGTAAAGATCGAGGCAATGACTCAGACCTTTGCTACCATTACGCTTCAGAACTACTTCCGCATGTACAATAAACTAGCAGGAATGACGGGTACTGCGGTAACAGAAGCGGGTGAACTCTGGGAGATCTACAAACTAGATGTGATGGAGATCCCAACCAACAGACCTATTGCCAGAGATGACAGGAACGATCTTATTTACAAGACCAAACGAGAGAAATACAATGCAATTATTGAAGAAGTAACCCAGCTATCACAACAAGGACTG
>JABDQS010000148.1 GCA_013042125.1 Eudoraea sp. | reverse complement strand
CCATGGGGTACTGCCCATGCTGTTTGGTCTGCCAGAAAGGTTATATCCGGCCCTTTTGCTGTTATCAATGCTGATGATTATTATGGAAAGCAGGCGTATAAGAATGCGGCAAATTTCATTTTCAACGATCCCAAAAGTTCCTCTTTCGGTTTGGTAGCATACACCCTGAAAGACACCTTGTCTGAATATGGCTCTGTATCTCGAGGTGTGTGTAAACAAAATGGGAAGGCGCTTCTCTCCGTGGAAGAACGTATTGCAATAGAACAACTACAAGATGGCATCGTGGACACAGACTCCGGGATCAAATTCACCGGTGACGAATTGGTTAGTATGAATTTTTGGGTATGCAGACCAGAAATTTTTAAGCAGATCGAAGAAGATATCAGAAGCTTTCTTGAAAAAGGAGAGAACATGGAAAAAGGTGAGGTATATCTGCCTTTTGTAATACAGGCTATGTTACAGGCCGGGAAAACTGACGTGGAAGTGATTCCTTCTGAAAGCATGTGGTTCGGAGTTACCTATGCCGATGACAAGGAAAAGGCAATGGCTCATCTCAAAGAAATGACCTTAAAAGGGCAATACCGTTCGCCCTTATGGAAGTAAGAACCCACTCATAGCTGCTTTATGGATAGTAAACTTGCGGAAATGGCCCTGGAGCATTTTGTCATTGAACGCAAGCGCTATGATGTGAGCCCCATTGTACAGGGATATATTAATAATACCTTCAAAATTGTTGATAACGGTATTCCCAAATACCTGTTGCAACACCTAAATCGTGATGTTTTTCAGGATATTCCCGGCTTAATGCAGAATCTGCAGGCCATTTTGCCTTTGTTAAACCAAAAAGGATACTCATCCATAGATCTTACGCCAACCAAGGCAAGAACCCCGTTCTATAAAGACATGGATGGAGAATACTGGCGACTTATGACCTATATTCCTGAGAGTATTTCATACAATACGACGAAAGACCTTAATGTTGCCTATGAATCCGGAAGAATATTGGGAGTCTTTCATAGATTACTCAAAGACCTTCCTGAAACTGCACTTTTAGAAACTATTCCGGGGTTTCACGACCTCGATAAACGTGTGAACGAATTTCAAAAGGCCAAAAAAAATGCTTCCCTGGATAGATCAGAGAAGGCCAAAAAATGGATCTTATTTACAGAGACCACACTCAGTAAAATAAATGCAAATCTTCCCCGGGAACTGCCAATTCGTATTTGTCATAATGATACTAAGCTCAACAATTTCCTATTCTCTAAAAAAACGGGGAAAGCATTGTGTTTGATCGATCTCGACACCGTTATGCCCGGGTATTTTCACTTCGATTTTGGCGACGCAATAAGAACTATAGTAAATCCCAATCCCGAGGACCAAAAAGAGTTAGGTGAAATTTCTTTCGATCTAAAGATGGCTGAGGCATTCCTGCATGGCCTAAAAGAAAGTGATCTTGAACTTACAGCAACAGAGAAAAAAGCGCTCCCTTACGGAGCTGTGCTTATGCCTTTCTTGCATGGTCTGCGTGCCTTAACGGATTATTTAAATAATGATATCTACTATCAGGTAAGATATCCGGAACAGAATCTCGACAGAAGTAAGAGCCTCTTCACAGTAGCCCAAAAGACGATGGATCACAAAGAAGAATTGGCCAATTCTGTCAGTGAGATTCTTGGAAGCTAAGCTTGCCTATTTAAAAGCCTGAATGCCTGTAATATCTGCTCCTGTGATCAATAAATGAATATCATGCGTTCCTTCATAGGTAAGTACAGATTCTAAATTCATCATATGGCGCATTATAGAATACTCCCCTGTAATACCCATTCCCCCTAACACCTGTCTGGCCTCTCGTGCAATGGTGATCGCCATTTCCACGTTGTTCCGTTTTGCCATGGAGATCTGTGCTGTTGTGGCTTTTCCTTCATTCTTTAATTGACCCAAACGGAAGGCCAGCAATTGGGCTTTGGTGATCTCAGTGATCATCTCAGCAAGTTTTTTCTGCTGCAACTGGGTTGCTGCAATAGGTTTCCCAAACTGAACACGTTCTTTTGCATAGCGAAGTGCCGTGTCATAACAATCCATGGCAGCCCCTATTGCGCCCCATGCTATTCCATAGCGCGCAGAATCCAGACACCCTAACGGAGCACCTAAACCACTTTTACCAGGAAGTAAATTCTCTTTCGGGATCTTTACATTGTCAAAAATAAGTTCCCCTGTAGCCGAAGCACGCAGTGACCATTTGTTATGAGTTTCCGGAGTGGAAAATCCTTCCATACCACGTTCCACGATGAGGCCATGAATACGTCCTTCTTCATTCTTTGCCCAAACTATGGCAATGTCCGCAAAAGGGGAATTGGAGATCCAGAGCTTGGCACCATTCAATAAAAAATGATCGCCCTTATCCTTAAAATTTGTGACCATTCCGCTAGGATTTGATCCGTGATCTGGTTCGGTAAGACCAAAACATCCCATCAATTCGCCGGTAGCTAACTTTGGTAGGTATTTTTTACGTTGATCTTCAGTACCGTAAGTAAAAATAGGATACATCACCAGGGAAGACTGCACCGATGCAGTAGATCTTACCCCACTGTCACCGCGCTCTATTTCCTGCATGATCAGTCCATAACTGATCTGATCAAGACCTGCTCCTCCGTATTCTTCAGGAATGTAAGGGCCAAATGCACCTATTTCGGCTAATCCTTTTATGATCTGATTTGGAAATTCTGCTTTTTGGGCATATTCCTCAATGATGGGGGAAATATCTCGTTTTACCCACTGCCTTGCTGCATCTCTCACCAACAGGTGTTCGTCAGATAGTAAATCATCTAATTGGTAGTAATCTGGTGCTTCAAAAAGATCGGGCCTCATAGCGTATTATTTTTGCCAAAGGTACTTAAAGGACCAAAACAAATCAATACTACCATAGAGTTATTAATTCCTGCTTTTATTAAATTTTATCCGGGATCCTGGTTCATGAAATGTGCCAGAAGGGAATGAAAATGGTGCACTCCCTGTTCGCGTGTGGGTGAGAATCGGCCTGCCTTATAATATTGTGAACGGATCCCTCTGTGAACCCCTTCCACAACGGCCTCGTCTTCCATCTCCACCTTGTCAAGTCCGGTCCCCGCTCCTTTATCGAGCTTTGAAGCATCCAGAACATAGGTCATAAAAGAAACCTTAGTGCGATTTAGGTTCAGAGGCTGAACCAGGTTGACCGAAAGTCCCCAGGGATAGAAATTGAACATCATATTGGGGAAAACCCAGAAATAATAAGCAGCGATATCCTTCCCATGGTCTATATGCCCCTCAGGAAGTTCAAAAACATCTTCTGTACCTTCTGAATATCCTATCTGAAGATTGCAATGATCAAATAAAATGGTTTCGTAGTTTCCGTAATCGAGGACTGTATTGAGGTCATCATGCACAAAAGGAATATGGAAGCCTTCCAGATAATTATCACAGTATAATGCCCAATGTGCGTTGATAAAATAATCCTTGTCTCTTTTAGCGTGGTGCGTGAATTTATGAAATGGAAGAAACCCTACTCGTTCGTCCATGGTCTTGATCACCGATTGGAAATCGATACCCTCTGAGAGCCCGGTGAATAGAAACGGACCCCATTTCATTAAAGCAAATTCGTGAAGGTTATCACAGGACCTGGGAAAATCTTTTGTCTCCTTAAATTCGGGCATGTGTTCAAAGTGTCCGTTCAGATCAAATCTCCGCCCATGATACCCACAGATCAATTTCTTATAGGTACCCTTCTGCTCTACTACCAGATTACCCCTATGTGTACAGACATTGCTCAGACAATGGATCTCTCCTTCTTTATCTTTTGTAAGTACCATTGGCTCATCCAAGAAGTCTTCAAGAAGCACAAAAGGATAGGCAGAACGATTAGAATCTACCTCATCAATGATACCGATCCACTGCCAGGACCTGTAAAAGATCTTGTCCTTGATGGCATTGAATATGGCCGGATCCTTATAAAAACTGCTGGGAAGGGTACTGGCTTTGCTAATCTCCGGGTCGATGTTGAATCTTTTAGCCACTCTTCTTTTAATTTGTACATTTAAATTTATGTAATTCTTATAGATAATCCACCTTTTAAATGAATCTAACCAAGGACAAGAATAAACTCGGTATCTGGATGAGTACTTCACTGGTGATCGGGAACATGATTGGCGCAGGTATTTTTATGATGCCTTCAGCGCTTGCCAGCTATGGTGGGATCAGTATTTTGGGATGGATAGCTTCTTCTGTTGGCGCTTTGTTACTTGCCAGGGTCTTTAGCAAGCTGAGCACAATGGTTAAGGAGAAAACCGGTGGTCCTTATGCATTCGCTAAAATTGGCTTTGGAGACTATATTGGCTTTCTCGTAGCGTGGGGATACTGGATCTCTATTTGGGTAGCCAACGCTGCTATAGCTATTGCCTTTGTAAGTGCACTTACTGTTCTGTTTCCATCGCTAGAAGAAAGTTCTGTTACAGCTGTTTTGCTTGGCCTTGGGGCCATATGGTTCCTAACCTGGTTTAATTCCCGCGGGGTGCAAAATTCAGGAAAGATGCAATTGGCAACCACACTACTAAAGCTTGTACCCATTTTAGTGATCATTGGTGGAGGTTTCTTCTTTTTTGATCCGAATAACTTCATACCATTCAATGCCAGCCAGGAAACAAACATGGGAGCCATTGCAATTACCGGAGCACTCACCCTCTTTGCCTTTGTGGGTTTTGAAAGTGCAACAATTCCTGCAGATAATGTGGAAGATCCGGAAAAGACCATACCCCGTGCCACAATGATTGGCACCATTATCACAACCCTGATCTATATCTTGAGTACAATAGTGGTTATGGGAATGATACCAATGGCCGAATTGGCTTCTTCACCGGCACCTTTTGCAGATGCCATGCGTATTATGAGCGGCGAAATTGGGGAAGAGATCGTGGCCGCAGGAGCCGCTAT
>JABDQS010000140.1 GCA_013042125.1 Eudoraea sp. | reverse complement strand
GGTTCTGCCTTCTTCCAGAGCGCAAAATCCTGAGGATTTTGTTTTTCATCCTGTGCGGTCAATTCACGTGTGTTCGAGATCATATCCTCCAGTTTACGACCACTCAGTTTACCGTACTCATACTTCTCATTGAACTTCTTTACGTTGAAGTAAACAGAGCCGTTGATCTCGTAGGCATATTCTTTCTCAAGGATGTCCTTTATTATCTCTATCTGTTCAATGATATGGCCGGTAGCGGTTGGTTCAATACTGGGAGAAAGAAAATTAAATTTTTGCAGGATGTTATGAAAGTCAACAGTGTAGCGTTGTACTACTTCCATGGGCTCTATCTGCTCTAAGCGCGCTTTTTTCGCGATCTTATCTTCCCCGTCGTCCGCATCGTCCACCAAATGACCCGCATCGGTAATATTCCTGACGTAACGTACCTTGTACTCCAAATGTCTCAGATAGCGAAAGATCATATCGAAAGACATGAAGGTGCGGCAGTTTCCCAAGTGCACGTTGCTGTATACGGTAGGACCACAGACATACATTCCCACGTGCCCTTCATTAATGGGTTTAAAGATCTCTTTCTTACCGGAGAGGGAATTGTAAACTTTGAGAATTTGGTTTTTGTAGAGGGCCATTAGGGTTTAAGATCACTTAAAAACTGGTTTCCAGATTGATGTATTCCAAAAATTCCTTTCGAACGCCTTCTTCCTTAAAACGCCCACCGTATTCTGCGGTAACCGTACTGCTATCTACATCGCGAATTCCCCTGGAATTAACGCATAGATGCTTGGCATCTATTACACATGCTACATCCTCTGTTCCCAGGACCTTTTGAAGCTCACGTACGATCTGGATATTCATTCTTTCCTGTACCTGCGGCCTTTTTGCAAAATAGTCCACAATGCGGTTCATTTTAGATAGGCCAACTACCGTTCCCTTTGAAATATAGGCAATATGAGCTTTACCTACTATAGGAAGCAAATGGTGTTCACAGGTAGAATAGACCGTAATGTTCTTTTCTACCAGCATTTCGCCGTATTTGTACTTATTCTTAAAAGTGGAGGATTTGGGTTTTTTATCCGGATGTAATCCGCTGAAGATCTCATCCACATACATCTTAGCTACCCGCTTTGGGGTTCCGTTGAGACTGTCATCGTCCAGATCTAGCCCAAGGGTAAGCATAATGTTGCGTACACTCTCCTCAATCCGCTCAATTTTTTCTTTTTCGGTAAGAACAAAAGCATCCGACCTCATCGGTGTTTCTTCCGCAGAAGAGACATGGTCGTCACCTACTGCCTCAAAATGATCTTCCAAAGTACTGTTTATTTTCATTTTCTACTGGCTTAAACAAAGGGCAAAGATATACATAAAATGGCACTTTACGTGCCGTTTGGGGCCATACACAACATAAATTAGTGTTAAGGTAGCTGGTCATGTATTTTTAGCTTTTATCAAGTTAAGGTGTACGAACTAATGAGAATACCTGTAGGTTTTCTGTGCTTATTTATGATGTTGGTCCTCTCCGGGGTTTCAGCTCAGGTGGCAGATGATTGCCTTAATGCTATTCCCATTTGTAGTAATACGCCCGTGAACGGAGGTACTTCCGGATATGGCACAGACGACTTTAACAATGCACCAAACAGTGGATGTCTGGAACCTACTATCACCGGTTTTATAGAATCTAACTCGGCCTGGTATCGTTTCAGGACCGGCGCAACAGGTGAACTTGGGTTCAATATAGGTTTCGATTTATCTGAGGATTGGGATTTTGCGTTATACAGAGCTTCAGATTGTGCTGCACTTGGCGATCCCATTCGCTGTAACTTCTTTGACAATAGCGATGAGGATACGTACATGGGGGTAGGGGAAGATCCTTCAGGCAATACCACCAATGTACAATACGAAGATTGGATACAAGTGGCCCCCGGAGAAGATTATTATCTCCTGATCAACAATTTTAGCAACAGTAATTCTGGTTTTTCAATTCAGTTCTCAGGACAGATCTTTGAAACAAATCCTAATGATGCGCTCGATTGTTCCATTGTTAATAATTTACTGGGAGCCCCTATTGCAGCTTGTGACAATGAAACCATAATTTTAGATGCCACTACCTCCGGTGCCCTGGGGTACACCTGGTATAGTGATACAGGAAGCGGATTTCAGGTATTAGCCGGAGAAACGGCTGTAACCTTGTCTCTGACCACCTCTGCCATGTATAGGGTACAGGTAGCAATGCCAGCACCACCCAACATCATTAGTGAGGTACAAGTAGCATTTTCAATAGCCCCTGCCACAGACCCTGTGATGGATGAGGCCGTATGCGTTGAAAGCGGTATTTATGACCTCACTCAAAAAGATCTGGAGGCATTGGGAGCACAAGACCCGGCAACGCATGTGGTAAGTTATCATTCCAGCATGGCTGATGCCAACAACGGCATAAATGCTCTGCCAAAACAATATACAGTGTCTTCCGGGACCGAAACCATTTATGTGCGTGTCTCCAGTCTTGAGAATCCCAGATGTTTTGATGCCTCAGAACAGTTCTCTCTGGAGGGCGTTATTACGCCAGATCTAACATTCGATGACACCATATTTATTTGTGAAAATACAACAGGAGAACCTATCGGTGAGCTCTTTCCCATGGCACAATACACCTACGCCTGGGATACCGGAGAGACAACACCAAGCATTCTGGTTAGCCAGGCAGGACAATATACGGTAACAGTTACCAATACTACCTCAGGTCTGAATTGCTCAGCAAGCAGGACGGTCAATGTAGTGGTATCTGAAGTACCTGTTATTTCTGAGGTACTCATAAACGATCTGCAGACCATCAATACTGTGGAGATCGTTAACGCGGTGGTGGGCAATTTCGAATATCAGCTGGATACGGGCTCTTTTCAACAATCGTCCGTATTTACAGAGGTGAGCCCCGGGATGCATACAATAACCATCAATGATCTCAATGGTTGTGGAAGTGTAACAGAAACCATCATTGTGGTGGGCTTTTCAACCTTTTTTACTCCAAACGGAGATGGAACAAACGATTTTTGGCAGGTCATAGGCATTGAGACCCTGCAAGATCCGGTAGTTCAGATCTATGATCGGTTTGGAAAATTATTGATCGTAATGGAGGAAGATTATCTGGGATGGGACGGTACATACAATGGCTCGCCGGTGCCGGCTACGGACTATTGGTTTAAAGTGTCCTAC
>JABDQS010000139.1 GCA_013042125.1 Eudoraea sp. | reverse complement strand
GTAGGAGAGAATGACGAGTTTGAGCGACAGATGCTCAGTGGTGAATTGGAAGTTGAATTAACTCCACAGGGAACTCTGGCAGAAAAATGCAGGGCCGCACAAGCAGGATTCCCTGCGATCTATACGCCCGCCGGCTTTGGAACCGAAGTAGCAGAGGGGAAAGAAACAAGAGAATTCAACGGTAAAATGTACGTTTTGGAATATGCCTACCAAGCAGAGTTCGCTTTTGTCAAAGCCTGGAAAGGAGATGAGGCAGGTAACCTTATTTTTAAAGGGACTGCACGTAATTTCAATCCTTGTATGTGTGGGGCTGCAAAAATAACAGTGGCAGAAGTGGAAGAACTGGTTCCTGCAGGCGAATTAGATCCTAATGAGATACATATACCCGGTATTTTTGTACAACGAATATTTCAGGGAACTCACTATGAAAAACGGATTGAACAACGAACTGTTAGACCCCGAAACTAATGCTAGATAAGAACGGTATAGCAAAAAGAATTGCCAGAGAGGTAAAGGATGGCTACTATGTGAACCTTGGGATCGGGATCCCAACCCTGGTAGCCAATTTTGTGCGTAGTGACATTAGCGTAGAATTCCAAAGTGAGAACGGTGTCCTGGGAATGGGACCATTTCCTTTTGAAGGCGATGAAGACGCTGACATTATCAATGCAGGAAAACAAACAATAACAACCTTGCCCGGCGCCTCTTTTTTCGATTCAGCCTTGAGTTTTTCCATGATAAGAGGGAAGCATGTAGACCTAACGATTTTAGGAGCTATGGAGGTAGCAGAAAATGGAGATATAGCCAATTGGAAAATTCCCGGGAAGATGGTAAAAGGAATGGGTGGTGCCATGGACCTTGTAGCCTCGGCAGAGAATATCATAGTGGCCATGACACACACCAACAGGGCCGGAGAATCCAAATTATTAAAACGTTGCACCCTTCCTTTAACGGGCGTAGGCTGCGTCAAAAAGATTGTTACCAATCTCGCAGTGCTTGAGGTGGTCCCGGAAGGGTTTAAATTATTGGAAAGAGCCCCCGGAGTTACGGTTGAGACCATTAAAAATGCCACTGAAGGCAAGCTTCTGGTTTCAGGAAATATTCCTGAGATGGCCATCTAACCATCTAATATTTCAAGGTTTACAACTTTTTTGTAAACTTTAACAACAATTATTCGCAGAAATAATCGTTGTAGTCTTACTTTAGAGCACAAACGAAAATGAAAGCCCCCAAGTCTAATCTTAAACCTAATAGCAATGGACACCCAAACAAATCAGGCTTCTTCTGAAGAGAAGGTACAAGTCTACAGAAATGATTTTTACAACGGTATTTTACAACTGGCAAAAAAGCTATTCATGTTTTAATACTTTCAAGAAATTAATTAAAAGGAGCAAAGCCATTGGTTTTGCTCCTTTTTTTATTTTAGCTTCCGTGTGAAGTACTAAATCATGGAGCTTAAATTGCATCGTTGTTCAATAACCGAGCTGGATCAACTCGTATTGATCTCAAGAAAAACTTTTACGGATGCCTTTGCGTCACAGAATGATCCGGACGATTTTAAGCATTACTTACAAACCGCTTTAACAAGAGAAACTATAGCTAACGAATTAGATCATCCGCAAACCTCATTTTATTTTGTAAAAAATTCGAAAGAAACAATTGGCTTCCTTAAGATCAATGATGCAAAAGCTCAAACAGATATTTTTGATGAGACATCCTATGAATTGGAACGTATTTATGTGGTCTCCGGCTATCAAGGTCTTGGAGTGGGTGAATGGATGATCGATCAGGCGATTCGTTTGGCTCAAGAAGCAGAGAAGGATTATATCTGGTTGGGTGTCTGGGAGGAGAATACTTCGGCAATAAGGTTCTACGAGAAAAAAGGCTTTACCAAATTTGGGAGACATCCCTATTATATTGGGAAAGACAAACAAATGGATTGGCTCATGAAACTAGATTTAACTACCTTGTAATTCTCAATTACAACCTATGAAAAAAGGACTACTTTTCCTCATCGCGCTTAGCACAGCGCTATCCACATTTTCACAAGACACCTATTATTTTCCTGAAAGGAATTCCGATTGGATCTCAAAAAGCCCTTCTGAATATAAAATCAACGAGGCAAGCTTAGATAAGGCAGTGACCTTTGCTACCAATAATGAGTATTCCGGATCTAGAGATCTGCGGATCGCGATCTTGAAGGGATTTGAAAGAGAACCTTTCCATGAGATCCTGGGACCCACCAAAAAAAGAGGAGGTCCTGCAGGGTTGATCTTAAAGAACGGATATATTATTGCCTCTTGGGGGGATACTAAGAGGGTAGATATGACATTTAGTGTTACCAAGAGTTTCCTTTCTACCGTAGCCGGTCTTGCTGAGGACAGTGGCATAATCAGGGCTACCTCAGATAAGGTAGGCCTATATATCTGGGATGGAACCTTTGATGGGACACATAATTCAAAGATAAGCTGGGAACATCTCCTTCAACAAAATTCGGACTGGTCCGGGGAACTATGGGGAGGTAAGGATTGGGCAGACAGACCTCCAAGGGAAGGAGGCCTGGACGATTGGAAATTCAGAAAATTAAATGAACCGGGTACTGTCATGGAATACAATGATGTTCGTGTAAACTTACTCGCCTACAGCCTTACCCATGTATGGCGAAAACCGGTACCAGCGGTATTGAAAGAACATCTTATGGATAAGATAGGAGCAAGCACCACCTGGCGATGGTTTGGTTACGAAAATGCATGGACAGAGGTAGACGGCGTTGAGGTTAAATCTGTCACAGGAGGCGGTCATTCCGGAGGGGGTATTTTCATTAATACAGAGGACATGGCCCGTTTCGGATTGCTTTTCCTGAATAAAGGCAAATGGAATGATGATCAATTGATCAGCGAAAAATGGATCAAGAAAGCTACCACTCCTTCAATGCCAAATCCCAATTACGGCTATTTGTGGTGGTTGAATACAAAAGGGGACCGTCATTGGGATGGATGGTCTGAGGAGCTGTATTACGCTGCCGGCTTTGGGGGAAATTTTATTGTTATTGATCAGGAGCACGATCTTGTTGTGGTAACCAGATGGTTAGAACCAAGCAAAATAGAAGACTTTATGACAATACTGTTGGAGGCTTTCTGATCAGATGTTATTAATGATCTCTGCCGCCTGTAATAAGGTATCATCTGTTTTGGCAAAACAGAAACGCAACTGCTTTTGGTCTAACTGATCTACGCAAAATACTGATATTGGAATACTGGCAAGACCCTTTTCCTTGATCAAACGGGTAGCATAGGCTACATCACCTTCATCGGTTATGGAAGTATAATCGAGCAGCTGAAAGTAAGTGCCCCGGGTAGGTATAAAAGAGAATCGTGAGGGTGCAATGGCCTCCAGAAACAGATCGCGTTTACGCTGAAAGAATGGGGATAACCCCAGATAGTTAGAATCATCCTGAAGATAGGTAACCAGGGCTTTTTGAATAGGATGATTTACCGCATATACATTGAATTCATGGACCTTCCTAAATTCTTCCATCAATGCGGCGGGGGCGGCACAATAGCCCATTTTCCAGCCTGTAACATGGAAGGTCTTACCAAAGGATGCCATTACAAAACTTCGTTCTGCCAATTCCGGATACCTTGACACACTTTCATGTCTATGGCCATCGAATACCATATGTTCATATACCTCATCACTCAGCACCATAATATTGGTATCACGTAAACTAGCAGCCAGTTCTGTCATGTCCTCTGCGGAGAGGATACTTCCACTGGGATTGTGAGGCGTATTAATGATCACTAGTCGTGTTTTATTTGTAATGCTGGCTCTGAACGCATCCCAGTCTATTTTAAAATCCTTTCCTTTCATCTGCATCAATACAGGGATACCCCCATTGATCTTGATAGCCGGTTCATAGCAATCATAGGCCGGTTTAAAAATGATCACTTCATCTCCTTTATGTACAACTGCGGTAATAGCTGTAAATATTCCCTGAGTTGCCCCTGCTACCATTATAATCTCTTTTTCCGGAGCATAACGCCTACCATAAAGCTGTTCAATTTTATTACTGATAACCTCCCTTAGTGAATAGATCCCTTCCATAGGCGCATACTGATTGGCACCTTGTTTCATTGCTTCATAAACCAGGTTAATAAGTTGCGGATCTGTGTCGAAATTTGGAAAACCCTGAGAGAGATTCAAAGCCTTGTGTTCTCTGGCCATTTTACCAATGATAGTAAAGATGGAAGATTGGCTATGCGGTAGTTTGGAAATCAAAGTTGACATCAAAAGTGTCTGTTTTGGTGATCCCTTAAATGTAATAAAATTGTGAACGGATAGGACATAAAAAACCCCTATCTTATAAGGATAAGGGTCATAGATATTCTATTTGTGCCTTTTATCCTTTTAAGCTGGCACTTAAATACTCACGATTCATCCTGGCAATGTTCTCCAGAGATATCCCTTTAGGACATTCTATTTCACAAGCTCCGGTATTGGTGCAATTTCCAAAACCTTCAATATCCATTTGCCGCACCATATTCAGCACTCTATCTGTGGCCTCAACCCTTCCCTGAGGAAGTAAAGCAAACTGGGAGACCTTGGCAGAAGTAAATAACATGGCACTGGCATTTTTACAAGCAGCCACACATGCCCCGCAACCAATACAAGCGGCGGCATAAAAGGAATCATCTGCATTTTCTTTTTCGATCGGAATAGTATTGGCATCTATGGTATGTCCGGAGGTATTCACTGATATATATCCTCCTGCCTGTTGAATTCTGTCGAAAGCGGTTCGGTCTACTATCAAATCCTTGATCACCGGGAATGCTTTTGCACGGAAAGGTTCTATGGTAATGGTATCTCCATCCTTAAAGCTGCGCATATGCAATTGACAGGCGGTGATAAATCTATCCGGGCCATGAGGACGACCGTTGATCTGAAGCGAGCAGGTTCCGCAGATCCCTTCTCTACAATCATGATCGAACTCTATTGGCTCTTCACCTTTGGTGATAAGTTCTTCATTCAAAATGTCTAACATCTCTAAAAATGACATATCTCCTTCTATCCCCTCCAGGGTATAGTCTACCATCTTTCCTTTAGAGGTGGCATCTTTCTGACGCCATATCTTCAAATATATTTTCATAGCTATTTATTTGTAAGAACGTGTCTTTAATTCAATGAATTCATATGCAAGATCTTCTTTGTGAAGCTTGGCATCTTTAGGCTCACCCTTGTATTCCCAGGCAGCCACGTATTTGTAATTTTTATCGTCTCGTAAAGCTTCACCTTCAGGTGTTTGATATTCTTCACGGAAATGTCCTCCACAAGACTCATTGCGTTCCAGGGCGTCCTTGGCAAACAATTCCCCTATTTCGAGGAAATCGGCAACACGACCTGCTTTTTCTAATTCTTGATTTTTAGAATCGGGCTCTCCGGTCACTTTTACATTCTCCCAGAAATCTTTACGCAATGCTGCGATCTCTTTAATGGCCTCTTTAAGATCTTTTTCATTTCTACTCATCCCGCATTTGTCCCACATGATCTTACCGAGTTTTTTGTGGTAATGATCCACGGAATGAAGGCCTTTTCCTGACATTAATTTGTTGATCCTATCCTTTACGTGCTTCTCTGCTTCGTCAAATTCCGGACTGTCTGTAGGGATCTGTCCTGTTCTGATATCATCAGCCAGGTAATCCCCGATAGTATAAGGGAGTACAAAGTACCCATCTGCCAAGCCTTGCATTAAAGCTGAAGCACCCAGTCTGTTGGCTCCGTGATCACTAAAGTTCGATTCTCCAATAGAATAGCAACCCTCAACTGTAGTCTGTAAGTTGTAATCAACCCATAGTCCGCCCATGGTATAATGCACTGCAGGGTAGATCATCATAGGGGTCTTGTATGGATTTTGATCTACGATCTTCTCATACATCTGGAACAGGTTTCCGTATTTCGCTTCAATGATCTCTTCCCCCAATTGTTTTATAGTTGCAGCATCCGGATCTTTAATACCGGAGGTATAAGCTTTTTCAGTACCATATCTTGTAATGGCCGCAGCAAAATCTAAATATACCGCTTCCCCTGTTTTGTTTACGCCATATCCGGCATCGCAACGTTCTTTCGCTGCGCGCGAAGCCACATCCCTGGGTACTAAGTTACCAAAGGCCGGATATCGTCTTTCCAAATAGTAATCCCTATCCTCTTCCTTAAGTTCCGTAGGTTTTAGTTTCCCTTCACGAATAGCTTTGGCATCTTCTAATTTTTTAGGCACCCAGATACGCCCGTCATTCCTCAATGATTCTGACATCAGTGTGAGCTTGGATTGGTGCTCTCCGGACACCGGAATACAAGTTGGGTGTATCTGCGTAAAACACGGATTGGCAAAAAAGGCTCCTCTTCTGTGTGTACGCCAGGCAGCCATTACATTGGCCCCCATACAATAGGTGGAAAGGAAAAAGAGATTTCCGTATCCTCCTGAGGCGATCACTACAGCATGCGCAGAATGTCTTTCAATTTCTCCCGTAACGAGGTTTCTTGCAATAATTCCCCTGGCCTTGCCATCAATCTTAACAAGATCCAGCATTTCATGACGCGTATATGAACGTATCTTTCCACGTTGAATTTGTCTGTTCATGGCCGAATAAGCCCCTAACAATAATTGTTGTCCGGTTTGTCCTTTTGCATAAAAAGTTCTTGACACCAATACACCACCAAAAGACCTGTTGTCTAAAAGACCACCATACTCCCTGGCAAAAGGAACCCCTTGTGCCACACATTGATCAATAATATTACCGGAAACTTCGGCAAGTCGATATACATTCGCTTCTCTGGATCTGTAATCACCACCTTTGATGGTGTCATAGAAAAGTCGGTAGTCACTATCCCCGTCGCCCTGATAGTTCTTTGAGGCGTTTACTCCTCCCTGGGCGGCAATGGAATGTGCTCTTCGCGGCGAATCCTGATAGCAGAAGGTTTTTACATTATATCCCAATTCTGCCAAGGTTGCAGCTGCAGAACCTCCGGCAAGTCCGGTACCAACCACAATGATGTCTATGTTACGTTTGTTCGCCGGGTTTACCAGGTCAATATCGTTCTTATGTTGTGTCCATTTGTCGGCCAGAGGCCCTTTTGGAACTTTAGATTCTAAAATGCCCATATCTTAATGTATTATTGGGTTGAAATGATGGTAGAGTGCAATAAAAACAAAACCCAAAGGAATTGCCACTGCATATATCTTCGTAAAATTTACAATTGCCGGGGTATATTTATTGTTGAGCCCCATGGTTTGAAATGAGGAGGCAAAACCATGCCAAAGGTGAAGGGATAGCAGCCCGAAGGAGACCACATAGAGTGCTGTTCTCCACATAGGAGCAAACTTCTCAACGGTCTCTGCAAAGTAGCGTGTAGGGTCTTCAGGATTTACTTCAACATATTTATAGGCCATTTCATGCAACCAGAAATCGTAGAAGTGCAAGCCTAAAAAGGCAAGGACCACCGCACCTGAATAGATCATATTCCTGGAGACCCAGGGTGCATTGGCACTACCTTTGAATTGTACATACTTAACTCCGCGGGCCTTTCTGTTCTTTATCTCAAGAATAAATCCCATCACAAAATGAACAACCACACCTGCAATAAGGATTGGTTGCATCAGGAATTGAACGATGGGGTTGTAACCCATAAAATGGGAGAGTTCATTAAAAGTCTCCGGCGAGATCACAGATGTAAAGTTGATTGTGAAATGCAATGCCAGAAACAAGACCAAAAAAATACCAGAAAGGGCCATAACCACTTTTCTGGCAATTGAAGACTGTATGAGTTTACTCATTATTGAATAATTTTGAAGTCACAAATTTACGGCAGAAGCCCTTGATTAACAAACTTCCCGTGTATTACTTGCTAGTTCGTATTGCACGGTCATGTAATATCTTTACTGTGTTTAACAAACCGGAACGATCTGCCTAATTTAAACGTAATTCATTAAACAAAAAAAGTGCACTTTTTAGATAATGGCATCAAAAGAATACCCCTATTCAATTTTTATAGGTTTTGTTTCTTCTGTGCCATTTCCTTTTAATACTATTTCATAAGATCCCTTGGGGAGATAGGTCTTGCCATCATCTGCCGTTTTCAGGGCCATTTTGTTCTTTTTCAGGAAGGCAGATTTTCCGGCTTTTGAAAAAGCCACATCATAGGAAAGAATATTGTATCCTTTATCTGCTTCAAGATCAAAACCGCTTACCTCTATACCATCCAAGGTCATAATTTTAGCTGTATAGGCACCTTTATTCCCCGAGTAGAAAGCGATATCTATCCCCGGCGTATTAGGTTTGGACCATGTACTTCTTGCATTTCCCCAACGATCTGAATGTTTAATATCAGGAATGTCGAAGACAAATAATCCCTTAGACAATATATCCTGATTCAACTGTTGCACATGTGCAATGTCTGCTTTGTAGATACTCCTGCCGTGTGTTCCCACTATCAGATGTTTGGCCTGTGGTTGAATTACCAGATCATGTACGGCCACATTAGGGATCCCATTTTGAAGTAGTTCCCATGAAGCGCCCTGATCAAAGCTAAGATAGAGTCCGTTATCTGTACCTACAAACAGTAGTTGTTCATTCGCAGGATCTTCCAAAATAACATTTACGGGAGAGGCAGGCAGATCAGCTGCAATGTTTGTCCATGTTTTTCCCATATCTTCACTTTTGTACACATAGGGTGTAAAATCATCCCAGCGATAGCCATTTAAACTGGCATATACCGTTTCTTTTTTATGTTTCGAAGCAGCCACCCTGCTCACCCATAGATCCTGAGGTAAATTATCTGAGATCTTTTCCCAGCTGCCACCTCCATCTTGAGAAACATGAATAAGGCCATCATCGCTGCCCGTGTACAACAGGCCAAATTTAAAAGGGGATTCAGATATAGAAGTAAGGGTGCCATAGGCTACATTCCCTTCTTTCCCTCCTTTAGTGAGATCTTCCGAAATAGCTTCCCAATCATTCCCCTGATTTAAGGATCGATGTAATTTATTACCCCCAAAATATAGGATATCCTGATTATGGGATGAAAGCAATACAGGGGTCTGCCAATTAAAACGATAGGGTTTTTCTCCCAGTTCATGCTTAGGTTGAATGTAGGTTCTCTTTTCATTTTCCAGATCTATCCTGAAATAATTCCCGAATTGGAAACCGGTGTAAACAATATTGGAATTCCTGTTGTCTATTTGTATCTGCATGCCATCACCTCCCATGATCGATTTCCATGGGTAGTGCCCGGAAGAATGCCAGCGGCTGTTCTCCTGTGCATTATGTGGCCCCATCCATACGCCGTTGTCCTGTAATCCGCCATACACATTATAGGGTTTTTCATGATCTATATTGATAGCGTAGAACTGGCCTACTTCCGGAGAATTATTCTTGATCCAGTTGGCTCCGTCATCATACGAAATATTTACACCTCCATCATTTCCGTTGATGAGGTGTCCGGGTTTTACCGGATTCACCCAAAGCGCATGATGATCCGCATGAACATTATCCCCATCAATGGCCTTGTAGGTCTTGCCCCCATCATCTGAAGCAATAAGAGGTACTCCGGCCAGATAGATCTTCTCAGGATTATTTCGGTCTACCCTGATCTGGGCAAAGTAATACCCATAACTATAAAAAAGGTCGTCTATATAATTTTCATTCTGTTTCTTCCAGGTTTTTCCCGCATCTGTACTTCGGTATACTTCAGCACCGATCACCGGCGTATCGAATAAGAGGGAATTGGCATCTTCCAGATAGGCCGCCAGATCCATCGGTTTTACTGCTCCGCTTCGTACCATTTCCTTTACATTCTGCGCCTTGTATTTTTCCTGAAAATTATTCTCCTTCAGAAATTCATCTAGTTGAACATCCTTCAGATCGAGAAAAGTTTTTACAGACATGGTCTTAAAATCTTCTTTGGTCAACCCCTCTTTTTCATCTTTCTCTTTATCTGTTTTGGTCCTTCTGAACTGGTTATCATGCACTACATACACCATATCATTGTCATACACCGCCAGCCCAATACGCCCTACACCATCTCCGGTAGGAAAACCACTGTTTGGGCCGGAAATAAGCTCCCAGTTGTTACCGGCATCAGTACTTTTGTAGATCCCGGAACCGGAACCATTTCCCGTAAAGTTCCATGCCTTTCTGTCCTTATCCCAGGCCGCCGCATATTGAATGCTAAAATCGTTGGGTGAAACAGCAAGATCAATAATGCCTGTCTCATCATTAATAAAAAGCGTTCTATTCCAGGTCTTCCCGCCATCTGTAGTTTTATATACACCGCGTTCAGCATTGGGGGAGTATAAATGCCCGGTAACTCCAACCACAACTTCATTCACATTTTCAGGATTGATAACGATCCTTCCAATATGATGCGAGTCTGTTAGACCCATATGCTGCCAGGTAGCGCCTTTGTCGGTCGACTTTAACATTCCGATCCCGGCATAGGAAGAGCGCGAACTGTTATTTTCACCGGTACCCACCCAGATAGTTCCTGTTTTCCAATGCACGGCAATATCGCCCACATTTTGTGTGGCTGTTGCATCCAGAATAGGCGAAAAGGAGGTGCCGTTGTTATTAGTATGCCATAAGCCACCGGACGCATAACCAACATAGAATTCTGTGGGGTCATTCGGGTTTACCGCAATATTTACTACCCGGCCACTCATTACGGTGGGCCCTATATTTTTAAAAGGAATGTTTTTTACCAGAGAAACGTTGTTCAACTTCTCTTTCATCTCAATTCCTTCCATGACCTTAGTAGCGGAAGTAGCAGTTGGCTGTGCTTTCAGTATCAGCACGCTGAGGAAGAAAAACAGGGATAATTTGAATTTCATGATTGGAGATTTAATTTTTTGGAAGGTATGAATTTGGCCGACGTATGGCAAGTACCTTTTAAAAGATATGCGAGTAAATAGTTACTTTTGGGAAAACATCAGATCCAAATGAAATACGATCCTATTGCCGCATCCCTTTTTATAAAAAACCGAAAAAAATTCATGGCTAAGATGAAGCCCGGCAGCATTGCGGTTTTTAATTCCAACGATATCTATCCAATAAGCGCAGATAGCACCATGCCCTTTCAGCAACACCGTGATATTTTTTATTTGAGTGGGGTGGACCAGGAGGAATCTATTTTATTGCTTTTCCCCGATGCCGTAAACAAAGAGCAGCGAGAAGTACTGTTTGTAAGAGAGACCAATGATCATATTGCGGTTTGGGAAGGGGAGAAACTTTCCAAAGAACAGGGGACAAAAGTGTCAGGGATCAAAAATGTACAGTGGTTAAGCAACTTTGACAAGATTTTCTTTGATCTGATGACGGAAGCGGAGACGGTTTATTTTAATACGAATGAACACTACCGGCAGTCTGTGGAGACCCAAACAAGGGAGGACAGGTTTATCCTGAAATGCAAAGAGCAATTCCCGGCCCATAGCTGGGCAAGGAGCAACCCTATTCTACAGGAAATTCGCGGGGTGAAAGAAGCCGAGGAAATAGCCCTAATGCAACAGGCCTGTAATATCACGGAGAAGGGGTTTAGAAGGATCTTACAATATACAAAACCTGGGGTTTGGGAATACGAAATAGAAGCAGAATTCCTGCATGAATTTATTCGCAACCGTTCCAAAGGGTTTGCGTATACGCCTATCGTAGCCTCCGGGAACAATGCCAATGTGTTGCATTATGTGGTAAACAATCAACAATGCAAGGCAGGCGATCTCATATTGTTGGATGTAGGGGCAGAATACGCCAATTATTCAAGCGACATGACCCGGACAATTCCCGTAAGCGGAAAATTTACCAAAAGACAGCGTGAAGTTTACGATGCCGTATTGAGGGTGAAGAATGAAGCCACCGGGTTGTTGGTGCCCGGCACCTTATGGGCAGAATACCACAAAGAGGTTGGTAAGATCATGACCTCTGAATTGCTCGGATTAAAACTGTTGGATAAAGCCGATGTTAAAAATGAGGATAAGGATTGGCCGGCGTATAAAAAGTATTTTATGCATGGCACCAGCCATCATATTGGGTTAGACACCCATGATTACGGCCCTTTAAAAACCCCTATGAAAGCCAATATGGTATTTACGGTAGAACCGGGGATCTACATTCCTGCTGAAAAATTTGGTATTCGCCTTGAAGACGATGTGGTTGTGCAGGAAAAGGGAGCTCCTGTTAACCTTATGAAGAACATTCCGATCGAGGCTGAGGAAATTGAGGAGTTGATGCTTGGGGATGTATCCTAAACAATTGATTCTTTTTTTCTGATATACTTTAGAAGATTGGCCACAATAAAAGTAAGCAGCGCAGGTAACACCCAACCCATTTGTACGGAGCTTAATGGGATGTATTTATTAAGACCTTTCAGGGCATCGGAAAATCCTAAACTAGACAGAAAGTCCGGGACACTAAATAGCATAGTGGCGATCACCACAGCCTTAAATACCCTGGGTGTTGTCCATGGTTCGGGCAATACATTCAGGATAATAAGAACTATGGTTATGGGATAAATAAACATCAATGCCGGGAGGGCTACATCGATTATATAGCCTACGTTCAATTGCCCCATTAGAACACCGAGAATACTGCCCGTAATGACGGTAATAACATAGGCTTTTTGAGAATCTGCAAATCTACTTTTTACAAAATCTCCTGTGCCGGCCACGATCCCAACTGCTGTGGTAAAACAGGCAAGGCTCACAAGAATTCCAAAGATAAATTTACCCGTATTGCCAAGGGTGATCAGGCTCATCTGTTGCAAGAGGTCGGTTCTGGAAATATCTGCTTCAAATGAGTGATGCATTAAAGCAGCAGACAGAATTAGGCCTGCATACACGAGAAAAAGTGCCGAGCCTGCTATCCAGCCGGCATTGGTGATAAGCTTCTTCTTATGAGCATAGCCCTTCCCGATGTTATTTAGATTGATGGAAACTATGATAACCCCACCTACCACTACCGCCCCAATAGCATCAAATGTTTGATAGCCTTCAATAATGGCGTAGCTCAACGGATCCGGAATAGTGGCGGTCCCAAAGCTGAATGGCTCTACAAAAATTATAATACCAATAATAGCTACCAGGATCACTAAGATAGCAGGGGTCATGATCTTCCCAATAATGTGGAGAATTTTTGATCTGTTCAGGGCAAATACCAGGACCAGCAAGAAGTATACAAAACTGCTGAGTAGGGGTGCACTGTTAAACAAAGGCGCAATTGCCATTTCATGGGTAACCGAAGCCGTTCTGGGAGAAGGCAAGCCTATTGAAATGGCATAGACCAAAATACAATACACCAGACTAAACCCGGGTGAAACTTTTTTGGCAAAATCGAACATAGTGCCCTGCAGTTTTCCATGGGCCCTGATACCCAGGATGGGGA
>JABDQS010000133.1 GCA_013042125.1 Eudoraea sp. | reverse complement strand
GGCAAGTAGTGCAGCCGTGTAATTACTGCCGTTCCTTCCCAAAGTGGTAGTTTCACCTGCCTCAGTACCCCCAATAAATCCTGGTATAACCGGAATCACGGAGGCATCTAACTCCCTGAAAAAACTGCCGGACCGCTCTCTGGAAATTTCCTCCAGCAATTTGGCATCACCAAAGGTATTATCCGTAATGATGAGTTGTCTTGAATCTGCAAGTTGGGCCTGTATCCCCTTGCCAATTAAAAGCTTGGTGATCAGTTTTGTTGAGATCAATTCGCCAATGGCCAATACCTGATCCCTGATCTTAGGACTATAATCCCCCAGCAAAGCCACACCCTCCAGGAGCTGCACCAACTCCCGAAATTCGTCAGAAAGGTCTACATTCTTATAACTATGTCTTTGGTACTTCTCAAAAGCCTCAAATTCCTTAATATAATCCATTCCCCGGGCAGCCTTTTCCAAAATTGCGTCTAACTGATCTGTGGCCATTTCCCTGGCAGAGACCACCACCACAATTTTCTCACCTTCCTGCACTTTGGAGGCAATGATCTCAAGCACCCTTTCTATCCCCTCCCCATTGGCGAGGGATGTCCCTCCAAATTTGAGGATCTTATACCGTTTGGCTGCCTTTTCGGGATCAAAGATCCCCTCCAGCAGTTGTTCCATTTGCCTGAATTCGATCAAAAAAGCATCATGACCGTGAAGCGACTTAATCTCTCCATAGGTTACGTTACTTCTGGCCTGAGCCATTTGTTTATGGGTCTCCTTATTCTCACTGGCAGAAAAGAACAGATCCGAATCTACCCCGATGATATGAATGTTGGTTTGGCTCCTTTGTAATTTTTCAAAAGCCTCTTTCCCATTCCTGTTTATATCAATGGTCTTCAGTAATTGATTGGTGAGTTTATAAGCAGACAATTGAAAACGTTCCTGAAGTTTCCTTCCGTGATGCAACAGCCAACTCTCCACATTAAAAACCTGCAGATCTTGATTAGTGCTTCTTTGAAATCGTTCCTTGAAGGATTCCGGGGTACGATAACAAAGCATGGCATGCATTCGCGCATCATGCACAGGTTGCTTCGAATTGGTCAGGAATTGTTCCTGTATCTGACAATTGGCGATCAACCAGTCGGTCGACTTCCAGTCCGACGCTACAGGGATCAAATGAGTGGTGATCTCCGGATCCAGAGCAGCCATTTCCCAGGCAATTCCTCCCCCAAGGGATCCTCCAATGATGGCATACAATTTTTTAACCTTTAAAATAGCCAGTGCCTGCAGGAAGATCTGGGCAATGTCTCCCGCTACAAAATCCTTGTAATTATCAATTACAAAGCCGTCATATACGTTACCCGGTATGTTAAAGGCCAGCACCGTATACTTTTGAGTATCTATGCACTTGTCCTTCCCAACCAGGGAGGTCCACCAACCATCTTCCCCGGCAACATTTGAGTTTCCGGTCAAAGCATGATTAACAAGGACAATTGGGGCCGTGTTCAGCGCAGGGCCAAATACCTGATAAGACAACTGAATATCCTGACATGCCCCGCTGAGGGTAGTAAACCCGGGAATATTCAGTTGTTCTATTTCTGACACCGCTGTTTTCATACACAATTATTTATATCAACCCTGGCTTTATTTGTCAATAATGATCCTTCTCAAAACTCCTTATTTAAGCCGGGACAGAAGAATCTATGGTTGCAAATGCCTGCTCAAGATCTGTTGTAAGATCCTCCAGATCTTCTAAACCAACAGACAACCGAATTAGATCTTTGGTAACCCCCGTAGTGAGTTGTGCCTCATCATCTAGTTGCTGATGGGTGGTGCTCGCAGGATGAATGATCAGAGACTTTGTATCTCCAATATTGGCAAGAAGCGAAAAGATCTTGGTCTCGTCGGCGATCTTCTTGGCCGATTCATATCCTCCTTTGACACCAAACGTAACGATGCTACTCTGACCTTTAGGTAAATAAGCCTCTGCATGCGCATAGTACTTGCTACTTTTTAGTCCCGGATAGTTTACCCAGGTCACTTCTTTGCGGTTCTCCAGCCAACTGGCCAGGGCCAGGGCGTTCTCACTGTGTTTCTTCATCCGAACTTGCAGGGTTTCAAGGCCCTGGATGATCTGAAAAGCATTAAACGGGCTTAAACAGGCACCGTGATCGCGCAGCCCTTCGATCCTCACTTTAGCTATAAAGGCAGCAGGACCCAGGGCATCGTGGTATACTAAGCCATGATATCCGGGAGATGGTTCAGTAAACTCCGGAAATTTACCACCAGACCAATCAAAAGTTCCCGCATCTATGATGGCACCACCAAGGGCGGTTCCATTGCCGTTGATATATTTCGTTAAGGAGTGGATGACAATGTTGGCACCGTGTTCAATAGGATTCAATAATGCAGGAGTAGCCACTGTATTGTCTACAATAAAAGGGATCTTAGCCTTTTTGGCTTCAGCCGATATCGCTTTCAGATCCAGCACATCCAGTTTAGGATTTCCCAGCGATTCAACGAAGATCGCCCTGGTATTCTCCTTTACCGCTTTTCCAAAATTGGAAGGATCTGCAGGATCTACAAAGGTAGTTGTGATCCCCAATCGGGGTAAGGTTACGTTAAGCAAGTTATAGGTACCTCCGTATAAACTATTTGAGGCAACTATATGATCTCCTGCTTTTAACAATACTAATAAGGTTGTATTGATAGCTCCCGTACCGGAAGCTGTAACCACCGAAGCTATTCCCCCTTCCAATGCAGCTAGTCGCTGTTCCAAAATGTCATTGGTGGGGTTATTGATCCTGGTGTAAATGTTCCCAAACTCGGCCAGGGAAAATAAATTGGCCGCATGGTCCGAATCGTTGAACACATAGGCCGTGCTTTGATAGATAGGTACAGCACGGGTACCTCCGTGTAATTTTGTGTCATGACCTGCGTGTAAGGCTTTGGTCGAAAATTTTTGATCGCTCATGATTTTAGTTTTTTTATTTAATATAAATTGAAATAAAAAAGCCAAACAGCATAACAGACATTTTATCTGCCATAAAAATCAAAAAAGTTATAAAGAAAGAATATTACCGAAGTAATAGGTTTGTGTTATCTGTCGCGCATATTGCGTGATAGAATGTAGCACCTTCTTTGTTCTGAATCAAAGGGTTGCTAAGGCTTCAAAGGGTCTAATCCCTCCACCTTTCTTGATAACTATTCAATAAGAGTTTGAACTTTGTTGGCGCAAATATAATGACGGAATTTTTAAAATTCCTAGTAATCCTACAAAAATTATATGTTAAAGGCTTCCTGCACCAGGTCTACCATGTCTAATTTTTCCCAGGTAAATAACTCCACTTCGCGTTTGATCCTCCCGTTATATGGGGATTCAAAGACCTTGGTCACCTTCCGGGGTTCTTTCCCCATATGTCCGTATGCTGCGGTTTCCAAATAAATAGGATTTCTCAATTTCAACCTCTCTTCAATAGAAAAGGGTCTGAAATCGAATAGGCTGGCCACAATTCTGGCAATCTCCCCATCGCTCATGTCAATTTTTGAGGTGCCATAGGTGTCAACATATACTGAGGTTGGTTGCACCACTCCAATGGCATAGCTTATCTGCACCAGGATCTCATCGGCCACCCCCGCAGCCACAAGATTTTTAGCGGCATGACGGGCTGCATAGGCAGCACTGCGATCTACCTTACTGGGATCCTTTCCGCTAAATGCCCCACCTCCGTGTGCTCCTTTACCCCCATAGGTATCAACGATGATCTTACGCCCCGTAAGACCCGTATCCCCGTGTGGGCCACCAATAACGAATTTACCTGTAGGATTTATATGATAGGTAATATCCTTGTTAAACAGCAACCGGGTTGCTTCAGGTAATCGTGCTTTTACCCTCGGGATCAACAGGGCCAGCAGGTGTTTCTTTATGGTATTCAGCATCTTAACATCATCCTCATCGAAAGGATCGTGCTGGGTAGAGATCACAATAGTATCTATACGCTGGGGTACATTTTGATCGGAATATTCAATGGTAACCTGTGCTTTTGCATCCGGCCGCAGATAGGTGATATCATCATTCTCCTTGCGCAAGGCCGCTAATTCCTCCAATATTTTATGAGAGATATCCAGTGCCAGAGGCATATAGTTCTCAGTTTCTTTTGTGGCATATCCAAACATCATTCCCTGATCTCCGGCCCCTTGTTCTTCCTTGCTCCCCCGATCTACTCCCTGATTGATCTCCTTTGATTGTTCGTGGATAAGTGAGATGATCCCGCAAGAATCCCCACTGAACTGGTAGGCTCCTTTGGTGTAACCAATTTGGTTGATCACCTCTCTGGCGATCTGTTGCAGGTCCACATAGGTGTGGCTTTTCACTTCGCCGGCAAGAACTACCTGCCCTGTGGTAACCAGAGTTTCACAGGCCACTTTGCTTTCAGGATCGAAAGCCAGAAAATTATCCAATAAGGCATCACTGATCTGATCTGCGATCTTATCCGGGTGTCCTTCACTTACGGACTCTGAGGTAAATAAATAAGGCATACCTTTTTTATACTTTTGTTGAGAAAGGATTTGAAAAATGCTAGTAGGAGTTTGCAAAGGATGGTCCCGGCAGAAACTGCTTTAGCATTTTTTGAGAGGTTGCAATCAGTCAAATCCGTCCTCTTATTAATAAATTCAAAAGTACATATTTGGGTTCGAAATAAAAATTATCAGGCTACATAATTCTTTCAAGTATTTCATCAACTATTTTTTTGGGTACAACAGATACTTTGTATATTGCTATCCTTTCAAAATTGAAACACATACGCCAAACACCACCATCCTATGCACATCGCAGTTGCCGGAAACATTGGGGCCGGAAAAACCACCCTCACGCAGTTACTCTCAAAACACTACAAGTGGGATGCGCATTATGAAGATGTGGTAGACAATCCATATCTGGATGATTTCTATACGCAGATGGAGCGCTGGAGCTTTAACCTGCAGATCTATTTTTTAAATAGCCGGTATCGCCAGATCCTGAAGATCCGTGAAAGTGGTAAGAATGTGATCCAGGACCGGACGATCTACGAGGATGCCCATATTTTTGCACCAAACCTGCATGCCATGGGACTTATGACCAACCGGGACTTTACGAATTATTCCAGTCTTTTTGATCTGATGGAAAGTTTGGTACAACCCCCGGATCTTCTGATCTATCTGAGAAGTTCCATTCCCAATCTGGTTGAACAGATACACAAACGTGGAAGGGACTATGAGAATTCTATTTCCATAGACTATTTAAGCAGATTGAACGAACGTTATGAGGCATGGGTGCATGGATATGAAAAAGGTAATTTACTGGTGGTGGATGTAGACAATCTCGACTTTGTGGATAACCCTGAACACCTAGGAGAGGTGATCACCAAAATAGATGGTGAGATCCACGGACTGTTTTAGAACATCAATAAAACGTATATAAAAAAAGACCCGTGAAATTCACGGGTCTTTTTATAAGTTCAAAAGTGTAGGTACTAATTCTCTTCTACTTCTTTTTCAATGACCTTTTTGATCTTGATCTTAGCCCCGTCTTCCATTTGATTCATGGCCTCGATCTTCTTCTCTACTTCTTCCATGGTTCCGGAAACTACCTGTTCATCTACCAACTCTTCGCCATTCTCAGTAGTTGTAGTGGTAATAGTTGCTGTGACAGTTCCGTCTTCATTCTTTGTCATATCAACCCTTACTTCTTTCTGCATGGTTTGTTCTACCATCTCGCTTCCTGCTTTCTCCATATTGTAGGAAGAAATCGCATCTGAGGACAACGCTATACTTGGCGCGATAACCAGGGCAACAACAGACATTAATTTTAACAAGATGTTCAGTGAAGGTCCGGATGTATCCTTAAACGGATCTCCTACAGTATCCCCTACTACGGCCGCTTTATGCGCATCTGTTCCTTTTCTGCCATCTGCTTCTATCATTTTCTTGGCGTTATCCCAGGCCCCTCCGGCATTCGACTGGAAGATTGCCATAAGTACACCTGCAGAAGTTACACCGGCCAACAGACCGCCTAACATTTCTGCTCCTCCGATAAATCCTACCGCAACCGGTACGGCGATGGCCAGAAGACCAGGTAATACCATTTCTTTTATGGAAGCCTGAGTTGAGATCTCAACACATTTGTCATATTCGGCTACCCCATCTGCTTCATCAAAGATCTTACGGTCAGCAGCTGTTGCTTTAGACATATCAGAATCGTATTTACGCATTACTTCCAACGCCGCTTTCAATTGTGGAATATCCTTAAATTGTCTCCGAACCTCCTCAATCATTGCCATAGCAGCACGACCAACGGCATTCATGGATAAGGCTGAAAATACAAATGGTAACATAGCTCCTACCAACAATCCGGCCATGATATCTGGTCTGGATACGTCAATAGTGGTTACGTTTGCTACCTTCATAAAGGCGGCAAATAATGCAAGAGCAGTTAAGGCCGCAGAAGCAATAGCAAAACCTTTACCAATAGCAGCGGTTGTATTCCCAACTGCATCTAGTTTATCGGTACGCTCACGTACTTCCCCGGGTAATTCGGCCATCTCAGCAATTCCGCCTGCGTTGTCAGAAATAGGTCCGTAGGCATCAACTGCCAACTGAATTCCTGTATTGGCCAGCATCCCCACGGCTGCAATGGCTATACCATAAAGTCCTGCGAAATGATGAGAAACTAATATGGCACCTGCTATCAATAAAATTGGTAC
>JABDQS010000129.1 GCA_013042125.1 Eudoraea sp. | reverse complement strand
GGCAATAGGTTGGTTCGCCTAAAAATATAAAAAAGTTGACTATTTAAACGTTTCGTAGTATTTCGGAAAAAACGATTCGATCCATGTTCCCTTTGCCTATATTTTCCTTCGTTTGCGTTCTTTTTTCAACAACTCCAGTTCCCGGTTAGTTTGCCCGGCCACCGATGTATTTTCCTCTGCCCGGCGAATCAGGTACGGCATTACATCCCGCACAGGGCCAAAAGGTAAATATTTTGCAACATTGTATCCTGCTGCTGCCAAATTGAATGAAATATGATCACTCATACCAAATAATTGTCCAAACCAGATCCTTTTGTCATTTGGAGCAATGTCGTGCTTCTCCATAAGTTCCATCAGCAATAGCGAACTCTCTTCATTATGCGTTCCGGCAAAAAGTGATATGGTATCTATATGTTCTAAAATATAGGAGATGGTATTATTGAAATTCTCATCTGTTTCTTTTTTGCTGGCACAGATCGGGGAGTTATACCCTTCTTCCTCGGCTCGTTCATTTTCCTTCTCCAAATAAGCACCACGCACCGCCTTGATCCCAATCTTAAACCCTTCTTTATCTGCCCTCTTATGAAGTTCTTTTAAATAATCTAATCGGTCCCAACGATACAACTGTATTGTGTTAAAAATGATCACTTTTTCTTTATTGTACTTGCGCATCATTTCCTCCACCAATTCGTCTGCGGCATCCTGCATCCAGCTCTCTTCAGAATCTATCAGCAGACATACACCCAGGTCATAGGCTTTTTTACAGGTTGCCTCAAAGCGCTTTATAACACGGCCCCACTCGCTTTTCTCGGAGGCTGATAGTTGTTCTCCGGCTCCTATTTTTTGATAGAGGTAAAAACGACCATATCCTGTGGGTTTAAAAACAGCAAAGGGAATAGCGTCCTTTTCCTTAACAAAATCGAGAATATTCAAAGTTACAGACAAGGCATAATCCAGGGGATCTTCCGTTTCTTTACCTTCCACAGAATAATCGAGTACTGAACTCACTCCTTTATCCCATAATTTGTCTACGGTAGGCAGGCAATCTTTCTCATTAACACCTCCACAGAAATGGTCAAAAACAGTAGCTCTTATCAAACCTTCAACAGGCAAATGGGTTTTAATGGCAAAATTGGTAACTGCAGTTCCGATCTTGACCAATGGCTGATTACTAATTAATTTAAAAAGAAAATAAGCTCGTTCCAATTCGGCATCCGTTTTAAGTTCAAAGGCCGTTTTGGTGTTCTCAAAAATTTCTGCCATCCGTATTTATTTTATGACCTACCAAAGATAATCACTGAAATTATATTCATTTGCTAAAAAATAGCCTTTAATTTGTGTTCGAATTACATTAATTGATATCCCGGTACATGGAATCGATACTTACCGACTCTTATTCTATTTATTTCAACTTCCAGGCCTATGAGGCCCTGAACAAGATATTGAAAGAAAAGAATTACTCCAAGATCTTTATTCTGGTAGATGAAAATACGCATAGGGACTGCCTGCCCTTGTTCCTCCCCTTTATTGAAACCACAGCAGAACTTGAGATCATTGAAATGGAAGCCGGAGAAACAAATAAGACCATTGACACCTGTATTCAAATATGGCATACCTTGTCTGATCTAGATGGAGACAGAAAGAGTCTTCTGATCAATCTTGGTGGTGGCGTGGTCACAGATCTGGGCGGGTTTGTAGCATCTACTTTTAAACGGGGTATGGACTTCATCAATGTGCCAACAAGTCTTCTGGCGATGGTAGATGCTTCTATTGGAGGCAAAACCGGGGTTGATCTCGGGATGCTAAAAAATCAGATTGGTGTGATCAATCAACCGGAAATGGTAATAGTGATCGTAAACTTCCTGAAAACACTAGATAGAAGGCAAATGAGCAGTGGCCTCGCTGAAATGCTAAAACACGGTCTTATAACGAATGTTTCATATTGGAGTGAATTAAAAGTGGTAACGGCAAACCAAGCACTGGATCCATTGATCTATAAATCGATCCAGATAAAAAACGAAATTGTTGCAAAGGACCCTAGTGAACAAAACCTTCGGAAGGTCCTCAATTTTGGGCATACCCTGGGTCATGCTATTGAATCTTATTTTTTACAAAAAGATGAAAATACAGCCCTTTTGCACGGTGAGGCAATTGCCATCGGTATGAT
>JABDQS010000118.1 GCA_013042125.1 Eudoraea sp. | reverse complement strand
ACCTTATACAGTTGTTGAAAAGATTCCTTGGTATACTCAATATAATCCGGATGAACAATTTGTTGCAGGTTGATCTTTTCCCTGGTATGGTCATATCCCAAAAGTTGCGAGGCAGCCGCATTCATTCGGATCACATTCCCCTCAACATCCATGACCAGGTAGGGGTCAATAATGTTTATAAAAACGCCTTCTAATTCGGATGTTTTCTCACTGAGAAGATTTTCCAGGCGTTCATTTGTTTCTTTTAATTGTCGTGAAGTACTGTAAAGTTCCTGAGATTTTTTCTCAAGTATTTTTTCGGCCTGAAGTCTTGCTTTTTTCTGGCGATCCAGCGCCTTTTTCAGCAATAAAACTTCCTTGTTATCCATGCTGGACAATATCAAATTTCACTTCTGTTCCATCTTCCTTTAAAAGCTCATAGGAGATTTGAGCGTTTTTGTTGAAGTGTGTAAAGGTCTTTTCCATAAGGCCATGTGCCAGGCTGTACAATCCCCGAGACGATGCATATATCATGGATAATGAGGTGTCTGTCTTTTCAATTACGGTAAATGTTGGAAGTTCTGCATCGGGATAAAGTTTTTTAACATGCACATGGATATGGTCCTCTATTGAATACAACAATCCCAGTGGTGAATTATAACTTCGGATAACCTCAGGATGTGCTTTGCCCAAACTATCAAAAAGGTACAGCCCAAAGGCATGCAGGAGGTCATTGGCCGGTAATTTAACCTCTTCACATAGATTGGTTAGCAGGGTCACCATTTCATTAAATTCGTAGGTGCCTACCGAAGTATAGATGCCATCAGAAGCTAATTCAGATTTTTCAATGATATTATCAACCACCTCAAGTCCGAATTCGGATTCCACCAATTCTAAAAACTCTGTAAAAATTATTCCTTTCATAAACTTTTAAACTAGAATTTGAATGTAGGAAAATTACGACCTGACGAAAAAAAAATGTTGTGAAAGTGCTTATTTCATTAGGCTTTCACTAATTCATTGATCTCCCAATAAGCGATCACTTTTTGTATTTTTTCTTCGTAATCTTCGTATTTAAGGGGTTTTATTACATATCCTGCGATCCCGATCTTATAACATTCTAAAAGATCTGTCCGATTCTCAGATGTTGTCAATATTATGGTAGGCAAATATTTTAATGTGGCATTACTTTTCAGGATCTGTAAAAATTCTATCCCGTTCATCCTGGGCATATTGAGATCGAGAAGGATAATATCAGGAATGTTTTGGGTGTCCTTTAATATTTCCAGTGCCTCTTCACCATTGCTAGCTTGTATAATGGTATGATTTACCTGAAGCTTGGAGATGGTCCTGTTCAGCTTCATAGTTTCAATAGCATCGTCTTCTATAAAAAGTATTTTCATGTCCTTTCGCTTTATTAGAATGATGTAAGGTCTTACTTTATTGCTATCTAACTATTCTGTTGTAGGTGAATGGAGGTTAGGTATAGACGAATGGTATGTTCCTGTAGATAAGATCTTATCTAGCTCTTTTTGGATCTTCTTTCCTTTAAGTTTTCTAAATAATGTTTATTCGCATGTATCCCTTTTTCCGTTAAATAGGGATATATAAGACTGAAATGAGATTCCATCCCCTTTACAACAATGTCTCCCTCAACATCTCTGATCCTGGCATAAGAGATCCAAAAATGGGTATTTTTCCAAAGATGGGCGGCTAATTCATCGTACAATCCCGGAAATTCCTTAGGCTCTGGTTTCATAAAACCCATGCCTATGGAAAGGTAATTTACTCCCTTGATCATCTTAAATGCTTCTTCTACCTGAATTTTCATTTTTGTTGACACCACTGGATACGACTTCATGATATTTGGTGTATCGAGGAAGAAAAAACAAAACCGCTCCTGGAACACAAAGAAACTTTCGGTGATGGCCAGACCCTCCCCTTCCATTATTAAGGTCTTGTTACCATACACATCTTTGACCAGTTCTTCCGTCATATAATCGAACGTAGCTTTGATAAGGTCTTTGGTGGTAGCGTAGTGGTAGTTAAAATTGCTTAAGCTGATGCCACTATTCTTGGCGATATCCTGGTTTCTAACCCGGGCGATCCCAAATTCATTGAATAAATCCACAGCAGCATCAATGATTTTCTTTTTCGTCTTAGAAATCGGCATAGTTTCTCTAATTAATCCCCCTGCAAAGTTTATACTTTATATATCGTTTTTTTTGGATTATTAGTATACGGAGTACTAAGTATCTTTATAATTCAATTCGTAAAAATGAATATTTCGTTGAACTAAATAGAGAACCTATAGACGTAGGCCTGTTTTAGAGGTTAAAATTTCTTTGAGCTCCGGGGTAGTAGTGGCATCAATCAGGTTTAGGGCCTTCACATTACAAAGTTGTTCTACCATACTGATACCGGCGAGTGTATTGGAGGCGATGCCCGTTACTAAGTCGGGTGAAAAATCAAAGGCTTTCATCAGGCCATACACAGCATAAGGATCTGTGGCACTCAGGATAGTGCATTTGATCTGTTCACGGATCGCATTTATGGCAATATCACCATTATATGATTCTAAGGGAGAAGCCACAATTTCTATGATGGCGATATCTGCTTTTTGTTGCTCAATTAAACTTGTTAACTGAGCTAATTTTGATTTGAATAATTCCTTTTCACATATGGATGAGGGCAGCCCCACATCAACAAAATCGAAAATCGCCGAAGCACCTACATCTTTGATAGCCAGAATATCCTTAAAACGCCCGGCACCTGTAAGCTTTGCACCTACAACTCTATAGCCCGCTGTTTTGAATAGATTTGCGACGATTCTGGCCGATGTTGTTTTACCGGCAGACATAGACGTACCAATAAATAAGACAACCGGAGTTTTAAAGGGTCCAATTTTGACTGGCTTTACAAAACTTTCCATGGTAATTTTATCCCCGTTTCGAGCTACATGCCCCACGTATTGAAGTTTCATCATTTGTGGCAGGAAAAAGGATTTTGATGTTAGTTTGCCAAAAAGTCCGGCCCCGGTTAATAAGTGAAATGTTAGATCGTCTGTAATTTTTTTCCAGGTCCCGGTAATTTCCAAAGTGGCAAAGCGCTCTCCAAAAGCCCCAACAACATACTCACCTCCTATGACGCCTCTCATTCTTCCACTGGGGAGTTCCAGGAGGAGGGAAGTACTTCCGGGCTCAAGGATCTTACCGATCACATAATCGCCTGTTGCCCATTCAGATCTGTCCAGAGCAAGCACTTCAAATTCTTTATCCCTTAGATCGGAAATACGAGTAAGTGACGTAAAAATTGAGGTATGTGTCATTATGTTATTCTTAATTCATTTTCTACAGTATCAGAGATCATCAATTGGGTTAGCAAAGCAGCTCTTTCCGGTAACTGTTCAAGGAAGATGAATTCATGAGATGCATGAGCTCCATCACCGGTTGTCCCGAGGCCATCTAAAGTTGCTGTGAATTCACTTGTGGTATTGCCGTCAGAGCCACCGCCTGCAGTGGCCTCATCTAGCTGAAGCCCCATAAGGGAGGCCTTGTTTTTGGCAAATTGCCAGAGTTTTTGGTTTCTCGGGGTGCGTTCCATTGGAGGCCTTCCAATACCGCCTTCAATTTGTAATTGTATATCGGGCAATGAAGGTTTCAAAGCATAGATCTTTTCAGTGATGGTCTCCCCATCTATTTTGTTCAACACCCTTACATCTACAATGGCTTTACTTTCCGGAGCTACCACATTTGCTGAGATACCTCCTTCGATCATCCCCACATTAACAGTTATTCCTTTTTCAAAATCATTCATCGCATACAACTGCTGAATCTGATGGGAAAGTTCAACGATCGCGCTCACGCCTTTTCCGGGATCAAGACCCGCATGAGCAGCCTTTCCAATGGCCGTTATCGTGAATCTGCCCAAACCTTTTCTCGCTGTCTTTAGTTTACCGTCTAGTCCTAAAGGAGGCTCTAAAACAAAGGCCCGATCAGAGACTTTAGCCAATCTTTTTATCATACGGGTAGATTCCCTGCTCCCAATTTCTTCATCCGAATTAATAAGGATAAGTGGTGTTACGGGTAAGGGTAATGACAAGGCCTTTATGGTTCTTATGGCAAAAATTATTTGAGTGAGGCCGGCTTTCATATCATAAACCCCGGGGCCTGTCATAGTGCCCTCTTTAATAGTAATTGGCATTTTTTTAAGGGTGTCAATGTCCCAGACTGTATCGCAATGGCCCACCAATAATTGAAGAGGTGTGTTTTTCTCTCTTTTCTGAGGTCTCGCGAATAGGTAACCGCCCGTTTTTTTACCCGGAATGTAGTTAGTGAAGTAACCGAGGCTATTGAGTTCCTCGCTTATCACACCTAATATTGTTGTTTGCGATGCCGGATCTTTAGAGGGAGATTCATGAAGCACAAGCGTCTTGAGAAAACTTGTCATCGAATCTAAATTAGCATTGATATATCTTAATATGTCAGTAGCTAAGGTCATGGCACTTTATCTTTTAAAATCTTTTGGAAATGGGAAATTATAGGTCTCACTTATTTTAGCAAACCTGCCGTGGGATATATAGGCGAGCAATGGATGTGTTTTTAGTTGCTCCTGCTCATCATTTTCCGATATCCTCAGATAATCAGTATGTACATGGGCCGCTTTTATTTTACCTGCGATCAGACTATTATCATCAAA
>JABDQS010000109.1 GCA_013042125.1 Eudoraea sp. | reverse complement strand
TTTGTAAGTGTAGTCTTGAGTACATCTTGTTCAAAATCATTGAGGGATAAGGCTTTTGTGATTTTAGGCATTTCGGCCGCCACCAATTCTTCTGCGGTCATTGGTTCGTCCTTTTCTCTTGGTTCCTGGGTCTGTGGGGCTATTCTCCTTCTGCCCGTAGCACCGTACATTTGATTGTATTGTGCCTGTATAGCAGGAACGGTACAAAGGAATAATAAAAGGAAAGCTACGGTGTTAAAAATTGTTCTCATAGGTTGGTATTAGCTCAAAAGTAAACTGATGCGGAAGGCAGAGCGGTTAAATGTTTGTTAAAAGACATGCTCTCCCTGAACATTTCTGAAAACATTAAGAAGAATTATAGAAATATTGGCAAAAATGAATTCAGTTATCCAGGAATTCTGAGATCTTTTCCGGAGGCCTTCCCACAACTCCTTTTTGGCCCCGGAGTACTATGGGCCTTTCAATGAGCTTGGGGTAGGTGCTTAAGGCAACCAGGATCATGTCTTCTGTAAGATCCTTTCCTTTATATTCGGACTTCCAAATAGCTTCCTGAGTTCTTACCAGGTCCATAGGTTTAATGCCCAGTTGATGGATTATCTTTTCCAATTCCTGTTTGGTAGGAACCGTTTTTAAATAATGAACGATCTCATAAGGCTGACCACTGGCTTCCACAAGAGCAAGTCCTTCTCTGGATTTTCGGCAGCGGGGATTGTGATATATTTTGATCATAAATTAGTTTTCTTGTTGTTGCCCCATCATCATGAGATAGGCTTTTAGAAAGAGATCGAGATCCCCATCCATGACAGCATCTACATTAGCTGTTTCTTCTCCGGTCCTCACATCCTTAACCAACTTATAAGGATGCATTACGTAATTCCGGATTTGAGAACCCCATTCTATTTTCATCTTTGAAGATTCAATCTCAGCTCTGGCCTCCTGCTTTTTACGCAATTCTATTTCGAACAACTGCGACTTCAACATTTTCAAAGCGGTGGCCCTGTTATCGTGTTGTGATCTTGAATCGGAACAGGATATTTGAATACCGGTGGGTTTGTGAACGAGTTGAACCTTGGTCTCTACCTTATTAACATTCTGTCCTCCTGCGCCGCTAGAACGCGCGGTAGTGATCTCTATGTCTGCAGGATTTACCTCAATCTCAATACTGTCATCTACCAAGGGATAGACATAAACAGATGCAAAGGAAGTGTGCCGCTTGGCATTACTGTCAAACGGTGAAATACGTACCAATCTATGCACTCCGTTTTCTCCTTTTAACCAGCCAAAGGCATATTCTCCGTCAATTTCCAGCGTAACTGTCTTGATCCCTGCCACATCGCCTTCCTGATAATTGAGCTCTTTAACCTTAAATCCGTTTTTCTCACTCCACATGAGATACATACGCATAAGCATAGCAGCCCAATCACAGCTTTCCGTACCCCCGGCTCCGGCAGTGATCTGAAGAATGGCCGTCATATCATCTCCTTCTTCAGAAAGCATGTTCTTAAATTCTAGTTTTTCAACCGATGTCAATGCCTTTTGATATTGAGATTCTACTTCTTTTGCAGAAACGTCTCCTTCCTTATAGAACTCAAGAAGTACCTCCAGGTCGTTCGCCAAAACTACGGCGTCGTTATAATCCCCAACCCATTTTTTCTTGGATTGAAGCTGACGCATTTGTTCCTGGGCTTCCTGAGGGTTGTCCCAGAAATCTGGAGCGAGTGTTTTCTCTTCCTCGTTCTCAATTTCAATTAACTTGGCATCAATGTCAAAGATACCTCCTTAACGCACCAAGGCGCTCTATAAGATCTTTTTGCTGATCTGTTGTCGTCATTGTAATAAATTTTCAATCAAAAATAACACACTTTTATGGAGTAGTATGTTTTTAAAAATGAATTTATTGTTGTTGCTGCCCGTGGACCTGAACACTGTGGCTGGAGGTATTACCACCCTTTGAAATCAAAATACCTTTTAATGGGGAACAATCAGAATAATCCTTGCCATGAGCTACCTTGATATGGTTCTCACTGGCTATCAGATTATTTGTCGGATCAAAACCTACCCAACCCACATCTTCAATATATGCCTCGGTCCACGCATGCATTTGAGAATCGCCAAAATATCCGTTTCCCTGATGCAAATATCCTGATACATAGCGACATGGAATACCATATTTTCTGGCAACAGCGCAAAACAAATGCGCAAAATCCTGGCAGACGCCATGCCTGTGTTCTAGTATTTCATCTAATGTAGTATCTACATTTGTGGCTCCCGGGGTATAAAATATCTTTTCGAATACCCATTTGTTTAAAGCTTGAAGATTTTCGAAAACAAATTTATCTCGTTGATAGTCGAAAAACTTGTCATGATGTTCTAACAAGGAAGTTAATGGTGTTCTTCGTAAAAAGGGTTCATGATCTACTTTAAATTGAAGCTGTTCATATTTGGCGACTTCATCCTCCTGACTGATAGGAAGTATAAAATCGAAAGGATTTGACGGCTCCTTTTGAACTTTAAAACTAGCCTCGAAAGAGATGGCCTCAAATGGTGCCATTGCAAGGATCCGTATTGTTTTAAACCCATAGGCATTGGTTGAGAATTCATGGGGAAAGTCCATAGAATTCTTAAAAGCAAAGGCCTCCAACTTTTGATTTTTATTTTCCTCAGGGATAATAAGGAATTGCCAGCGTGCCTCCTTTACAGGATGATCGTAGACATTCTCGGCTTTGTAAACAATAGTATATTCTAAAGACATAGATTTGTTGCAACCATAGGAGGCCAACCCGTTTAATAGTGAAAGAATTCGTTTTCCATTTTATTACCAATATCGGCTAGATTCTTTAACATGGCCCCAATAAATTCCTGGATGCTGCCTTCTATCTCTTCAATATATTTATACTGGTATTCTGCACGTACCCGCCCAACAAGAAAAGCAGTGGAGTCTTTGTTATAGCGGAATGAATTATCCAACACCCGTATATGTGTATAGATCTGATTTAAACTATTCATCATTGATCTGGGACAGTTTGGGTTCAATATCAGAAATTCCAGGGTACTTAAACTCGTAGGGGTTTTTTTGTAAAAACGTCGCATCATATCATATGATTCTGCACATTTTAGCAGGGTGGTCCATTCAAAACTTTTACTGAACTTAGAGTCATAACCCCCCTGGGCATATAACGCATCATAGTATTTGGCATTGATCATACGGATAAGCTGATTGGCCCTTTCCAAATTAACTCCAAGCATAATTATGGCGTAGACCTCGTCATGCAAGAGTGTGCTCCTGATCCTTCCCCGTAAAATAGAGGACATTTCAATGATATTGACTGCAAAATCGTACAATCCTTTTTTTAGAAAGTATTGCTCCGGATATTTCAGTACAAAATGGTAGAATTTGTTAATTGACTCATATAGATCA
>JABDQS010000108.1 GCA_013042125.1 Eudoraea sp. | reverse complement strand
GGGCATGCGTTGCACAACTCAAGCATGGGTCGTAGGCCCTTATCGCCACCTCTATCATATTAAGCATCCCTTCTGTCACTTCAGGTTTACCGCTCAGTTCTTTGGCAGCAACCCACCTTACAGCCTGGTTCATGGCTTCGTTATTATGCGTTGTAGATACAATTAAGTTGCAGCGGGTGATGCGGTCCTTGTTATCCACCTCATAATGGTGAATCAAAGTACCTCTGGGAGCTTCAATGATCCCAATCCCTTCATTGCGGCGCTCTCCTTTTCTAAGCAAGTCATTGGATAACAGATCATCATCCTCAAGGAGTCCTTTCATCATTTCTGCGCAATACAGTATTTCTATAAGGCGCGCCCAGTGCGTGTACATGGTCATATTATTCACCTTGCCCTTGGTAGCGGACATAAATTCTTGTCTTTCCTTTTCTGCCAGCGGCGTTTCTATACCATCACATATATTCAATCTGGCAAGGGGCCCTACCCTGTTCCAGCCTTTTTCCCTTCCTATATGTTTCAGATATGGAAATTTCAAATAGGACCACTTCTCAACGGCTTCGTAAAAATGATGGTTGTATTCCACATCCGGGATATCATCCAGGGTAATATTGCCTACGGCATCTGTTGCCCGTAAATTGCCATCATAAAGTTCCAGGAATCCATTTTCTTTGTTCACCAGACCCAGGTGTCCGGACGGATAAGCAGCAAAAGTGTCCAGGAAGGATTTATTTTTTTTGTGGTATTCCTTCATGAAATCAATAATCTCAACCGACCAGTTGATCATGGTATCCACTGAGGGTATATCTTTTCCATCGAGGAAGTAATTCCGTTCTGTTGCAGTTATCGTCTTATGAACGCCTCCCGGGGTAGCAGATATTCCATGGATTCGTTTACAGGCTACCATCTTAATGATCTCCTGACCAAATTTCCGCATCAGAATGCCTTTTTTAGCTAAGGAAGGATACTCCATGGCCACGCCCACCACGTTTCGCTTCACAGGATCCGCTTCATACCCGAACAGCAGATCGGGAGAGGCCAAATAGAAAAAGTGCAATGCATGCGACTGGAATACCTGTCCAAAATGCAGGAGTTTTCTGATTTTCTGAGCGGGTAGTGAAAGGTCCTCCGGATTAATTCCAACGATCTGATCAATGGCCTTTGCTGCAGCCAAATGGTGGCTTACAGGACAAATTCCACATAATCGTTGTACCAGAACAGGAGCCTCCCAATAGGGGTGCCCCTGAATAAAGCGTTCGAATCCCCTGAATTCCACTACATGAAAAAAGGCGTCCTTAACCTTATTTTTGTCATCCAAATGGATGGTTACCTTACCGTGACCTTCTACTCGGGTTACCGGATCAATTACCAGTTTTTGTGCCATTTTATAGTATTTTATTCTTCTTATTGTGATTTCATTGTGATCAATTACTCCTGTACTGATTTCACAACCTAAACGCTTGATACCTCAGTCATCAATCGTATTTAAATTCGTCATGTGCAATGGAAAATTCCTCTCCCAGTAAGATACTCTTAACTACCTTCCAGATGTACTCGGCGCTTGGCGGGCAGCCGGGTATATAGTAATCTATCTTCACCACCTCATTACAGGGGTATACATTGTTTAACAATTGCGGAATGTCCTCATGGCCGGGTACCACATGGGCACCAATCTCTGTGGTTACCCCATTGAGATAGGCTTCTTCCAGGCATTCCTTGAGGGGTACAAAGTTCCGCATGGCAGGAATACCTCCCATAATTGCACATTCGCCAAAGGCCACCAGGATATCACAATTTTTACGAAATTCCTGCAGCACCTCAACGTTTTCAGAATTAGAGCAGCCACCTTCGATCAGACCGATATGACAGCGTTTAGAAAAATTCTTTATATCGGTAAGCGGCGACTTATTGAACTCGGCTATTTCAATAATGTCTAACAGATCCGTATCTATATCCAATAAAGACATATGACATCCGAAACAACCTGCAAGGGAGGTAGTTGCGACAATGAATTTTTCATCAGGTTCTTTATGCAAGGCTTTATTGTGAACTATGGGTTTTAGGTCTTTACCTAATAAATCGTATTTATACTCACAGAAGGGGAGTTTCTGTATCATTCCTTTTACCAATATAGCCCCTACCGGACAGAGGTTCATAGCTCTGATAGCTTCTGCTTCACTAAGTTTTTCTTCCTGTTCATAGTCTATATTTACTCTGGTCTTCACCCCTCTTTGCACAAAGGAGAATACATCCTTTCCATCGGGGGTTTTTACTTCCTCAACACAACGCTTGCAAAGGATGCAGCGATTAGATTCCATGATCATGCGTTTAGGTGTAAAATCGACTCTTTTATCGCTAAATACGTGTGGATACCTGGTAACGGTGATCCCCATATCATACCCTAAATTTTGCATATCACAATTTCCACTC
>JABDQS010000105.1 GCA_013042125.1 Eudoraea sp. | reverse complement strand
TTTGTACATAATATGTTTCAGCAGTACCTTTGCCGCAAAAGTATGAAACTGAAACATAAGTTGATCCTGATTAAAAGGGTTTCCTTCAGTTGGTAAGAATTGCTAAAAAAAAGATTATGGCTATTATAATTACAGATGAATGCATTAATTGTGGGGCGTGTGAGCCAGAATGCCCTAACACTGCTATTTATGAAGGGGCAGACGAATGGCGCTATAGTGATGGCACCTCACTAAATGGGGATGTGGTATTGCCTAACGGTAAAAAAGTGAATGCAGAAGATGTGCAAGAGCCTATCAGTGATGAGATTTACTACATATCTCCCGATAAATGCACAGAATGCCAGGGCTTCCATGAAGAGCCACAATGTGCGGCCGTATGTCCGGTAGATTGTTGTGTGCCGGATGAGGACCATGTGGAGACAGTAGATGAGTTGTTGGGCAAGCAACGATTTATGCATCCCGATGGATAAGCAGGTCTAATTGGCCACTTTGAAATTCTTCATCTCTTCCAGAGGTTCAATAATTTGATTGTTTTGCCAAATAGATGGCTCAAACTGCTTTAAGAGGGTATAGGGAATTGTGCTTTGTTCTTTGAAGTCAACAAACTCCTGCTGGTCAAGAGAATTGGTTGAAAGTATTAACAATTCTTTCTTTTCACGAGCCCTGCCTTCAATCGTAAAATCAAAAACGACCTTATTTCTGTCATTGCTATTTTCTATAAACTTTAAAGGTCTGTGCAGATAAATATAATTGCCACGCTCCTGTTTGATGTAGTAAGGATGGTATTTTCCGTCTTGCCTTGGCTTAAATAATACAGTGCCCTGTTGTATGTTCTGAATATATTTAATTCCCAATAAGAGTTTCATATTAAATTTCTTGCCTTCTTTTCCCTCGCTAAAAGAATAATCTGCTTTTAAGATCGCATAATCAGTGGCTGATATGTAAAGTGTACCCTTATATTTTGCTTTGGCCCTTCGTGGCCCGAATGAAACTACATAGATAGAATTTCCTTGAAAATAAGAGGCACCATCAAGCGTAAAACGATAGGCATCCAGATTGAGAATCTCATCCAAAAAGGAGGACTCATAGAATTGAGAACCATTTAACACATTCAATACCTCAGATTTTATTCTATCATTGGAGTATTCATTTTTCTTGTCATTTACAAAGTCATCCTCCTTTAACGCAAGGGAATCCTCAATTTTAAACAGCCCCGATTTTAATTTATAGGTTGATGTGGTATCGAGATACTGTAAAATTATATTTTGTGTCTTCTTCTGCACATTCTCTATTGAGAAGTCTTTTTTACTGTCAATTAATTTGGTTGCTTTATCAATTGCAAGCTTACTGGAATCCTTGTCCTTCATTAAAATATGACCGTTGTAATCCTCAAATTCTATTAACCTGCTTCTCATAATAGCTTCGGTAAGTGAGTCCAGACCTTTGCTTGCCTTGGCTACTTGTTTCTTGCTCACCATAGATGCTTTTTTAATAGTAGCGTCTAAATTGTCAAAATTCATATAGGAAGTTCCCCGAAAAAACATTTGATATTTTTGATCGGTATTCACATAATTAGCAGGAAAAGATGCTCTCACCTTTCTAACAATCTCCTCTGCAGTTGGCATTCTGTTTAGCAACAAGACCTCATCCAGCTCAATAGTGGCAGGGTCAAGATATATGATCAGGTTCTGATCGATAGCATTAAGTGGGATGATCTTTTGTTGGTAACCCATGGAAGAAATAATAAGGGAGTCCTTGATGTCTTCAGGAATTTTTAAGGCAAAGGAACCCTCTTCATTGCTAATTGTGCCGTATGCAGGAGTAACCTGAATAGTGGCATAGGGAACACCGGCCTCGGTTTCCTGATCCAGAATTTTTCCTTGTATACTTTGAGCATTCGCATTAAGCGCAAAAAGAAAGAACAAGAAAATCAAAAAAATGATCCTAAAGGCCATGGAATGTCATTCTGTTTGTTGAGACGAACTTCTTAGGTATTTGTTACATAATTCAGAGAAGATTAAACCATAAGTCCTGAATTTTTCAATTGTAGCGCAAAGCTCATCGACCTACCAATTAAAAAACACAATGGTTCTAATTGTTGGTGACAATTATTGAAAGAATTTCGCGAAATATCTTGGCACATACCATAGCCGTCATTTTATTTATATCCCGATCAGGGTTATACTCCACTATATCGGCCCCTATGACGGGTACATCAATAGCCTGAATAATGTGTAATAATTCTCGCACCATAATTCCGCCGGGCTCCTGATGTGAAACGCCGGGAGCACAACTGGGATCCAGGGCATCAATGTCTACAGAAAGATAAATAGGATTTTTAAAAACCGGAAGGTTTTGCAGATCAAGGTCTTTCATTTCGATGATCTCCACGCCAAATTTTTTCGCTTGTTCCCGCTGATGTGTATTTAAGGTTCTTACCCCAATTTGTACAAGTCTATGCGCCAACTTGTCTTCCATGATCCTGGCAAACGGGCATGCATGGGAAAACCGATCCCCATCAAAACTGTCATACAAGTCCCCGTGAGCATCAATATGAAGTATTTCCAGGGGACCATGTTCCTGATACACTGCTTTGATCACGGGATAACTAATAGAATGATCGCCGCCCAAGGTAATAATAGGTATTTTTTTGTTTAAATTAGACCTTGTAATCTGCTCTATATCAGTGTATACATTAATTTTAAAATCTCCTTTATCATCAAATGTCTCCGGCCTGACTTCCAATCCATTCTCTGCAAAATAATTAGCAGATGAACTGTGATATGCTGCCCTGATCTCAGGAGGGGCTTTCGCCGGACCCCGCAGAAAAGACGATTTCTCGTCAAATAAAATGCCTTGCAGAATTATAGGGGGATTCATAGTACAGATCTCTCGCCGATTAATACAATAAATATAGGAGTAAAAAGTATATTTGCACCCCGTAAACCAGAATAGTACTAATGAAAGCAGGTATAGTAGGATTACCCAATGTAGGAAAATCGACCTTATTTAATTGTTTGTCCAATGCAAAGGCACAGAGTGCTAACTTTCCGTTTTGTACGATAGAACCAAATATTGGGGTGGTTAATGTACCCGATGCAAGACTTGAAAAGTTAGAATCTTTGGTAAATCCGGAAAGAGTGCTACCGGCAACTGTGGATATTGTAGATATCGCCGGACTTGTAAAAGGAGCTAGTAAAGGAGAAGGTCTGGGAAATCAATTCCTTGGCAATATCAGGGAAACAGATGCTATCCTCCATGTTTTGCGCTGTTTTGATGACGATAATGTGGTTCACGTAGATGGTTCTGTGGATCCAATCCGTGATAAGGAGACCATTGATATGGAATTGCAATTAAAAGACCTCGAATCTGTTGAAAAGAAGTTGGATAAGGTAAAACGGGCTGCAAAAACAGGGAACAAAGAAGCGCAAAAAGAAGAAGCAGTATTAGACAGAATAAAACAACAATTGGAGTCAGGTATCTCCGTTAGGGCAATTGATTTTGACCCGGCAGATCGCAAAGAATTTGTATTGCCTTTACAATTGATCACAGATAAACCGGTACTTTATGTATGTAATGTGGACGAAGCATCTGCGGTAACGGGAAATGCGTATGTAGATAAAGTAAAGGAGGCCGTTGCTAACGAAAAAGCTGAGGTTCTTGTGCTGGCCGTAGGGACAGAGGCAGATATCAACGAATTGGAGACCTATGAAGAGAGGCAAATGTTCCTAGAGGATCTGGGACTAGATGAACCCGGTTCATCCAAACTAATTAGGGCCGCTTATCACTTGCTCAATTTACATACCTATTTCACGGCAGGCGAAAAGGAAGTAAGGGCATGGACCATTCCTGTGGGGGCCACGGCGCCTCAGGCAGCCGGGGTAATTCATACCGATTTTGAAAAAGGTTTTATCCGGGCAGAGGTCATTTCTTATGCGGATTATGTTACCTTTGGAAGTGAAGCCAAGGTGAAGGAAGCAGGTAAAATGCGTGTGGAAGGAAAAGAATATATAGTGAAGGATGGCGATGTAATGCACTTCAGGTTTAATGTTTAGCCCTTTCAAAAGAACTACATGAAATTGGGATTTAATCCCATAAATACGGCTATTAACAATATAGACAGCTTATTGTTAATTACTTTCTATTAGGTGCATTTTGATTTCTGCCTTGAAATTTTATATTAGCAGGGATATACCCCAAATAAATGGCACAAACCCAATATACTGAAGAGAATATCCGATCTCTGGACTGGAAGGAGCACATCCGTATGCGCCCGGGAATGTATATAGGAAAGTTAGGTGATGGTTCTTCAGCGGATGATGGCATTTACATACTACTGAAGGAAACTATAGATAACTGTATTGATGAATTTGTAATGGGGGCTGGAAAGACCATCGAAATTTCCATCCCGGGAGACAGGGTAATTGTCAGAGATTTTGGCAGGGGTATTCCTTTAGGGAAAGTAGTGGATGTAGTTTCAAAAATGAATACCGGTGGTAAGTATGATTCTCGTGCCTTTAAGAAATCGGTAGGATTGAATGGAGTAGGGACCAAGGCGGTCAATGCTTTATCATCGTTTTTTAGGGTAGAATCTACCAGGGAAGGTAAATCAAAGTCGGCCGATTTCGAATACGGAAATCTGGTCAATGAGGAGTTTTTGGAAGAGACCTCGAGAAAGCGAGGAACCAAGGTGGTATTTACACCAGATGAAACGATCTTTAAAAAATATAAATACCGCAATGAGTATGTGGAGCGCATGCTCAAAAACTATGTCTATCTTAATCCCGGTCTCACCATAATTTTTAATGGTGAGAAATTCTTCTCCGAGAATGGGCTTAAGGATCTGCTGGAAGATAACAACAGTTTAGATGATATGCTGTATCCTATTATCCATTTAAAAGGAGAGGATATAGAGGTGGCCATCACCCATAGCAAAACACAATATAGCGAAGAATACCATTCTTTTGTGAATGGCCAGCACACCACTCAGGGAGGCACCCACCAATCAGCCTTCAGAGAAGCCCTGGTTAAGACTATACGCGATTTTTATGGAAAGAACTACGATGCTTCGGATGTTCGTAAAAGCGTTATATCGGCCATATCCATAAAGGTCATGGAGCCTGTTTTTGAAAGCCAGACCAAAACAAAATTAGGTTCTACTGATATGGGAGGCGACTTTCCTACGGTACGTACCTATATCAATGATTTTATTGGGAAACAACTGGATAATTACCTGCACAAGAATCCCGAGACCGCTGAAAAGATCCAGCGAAAGATTATGATGGCTGAAAAGGAGCGTAAGGAATTATCAGGGATACGAAAGCTGGCACGTGAAAGAGCCAAGAAGGCCAGCCTTCACAACAAAAAATTACGCGATTGCAGGGTACACCTCGATAATATGAAGAATGAGAGGCGATTGGAAAGCACGCTATTCATTACGGAGGGAGATTCGGCTTCCGGTTCTATTACAAAATCGAGAGACGTAAACACCCAGGCAGTGTTCAGCTTAAGAGGGAAGCCTTTGAATTCTTATGGGATGTCTAAAAAGATCGTCTATGAGAACGAGGAATTCAACTTATTGCAGGCGGCTCTTAATATAGAAGAATCCATGGAAGATCTGCGATATAATAATATCGTAATTGCTACGGATGCAGATGTAGATGGGATGCATATTCGGTTGCTCCTAATTACCTTTTTCCTTCAGTTTTTTCCTGAACTGATAAAGGAGAATCACCTTTACATCCTGCAAACACCATTATTCAGGGTTCGTAATAAGAAAGAAACCATCTATTGTTACAGTCAGGATGAAAAAAATGCAGCTATCGAAAAGTTAAGTGGTAAACCCGAGATCACTCGTTTTAAAGGTTTAGGAGAAATATCACCCGATGAATTCAAACACTTTATTGGAGACGATATTCGCCTGGAACCGGTTATGCTGGATAAGGCCTTGTCTATTGAAGAGTTATTAAAGTTCTACATGGGGAAAAATACCCCGGATCGCCAGAAATTTATCATCAATAACCTTAAAGTAGAAGTTGATCTCATTGATCAGGAATAATTAAAAATAAAGTAAATACGAGTCTTTCTATATGGAGGAACATGAAGATGAGCAATTAGCAAAAGACGAGGGTCAGGAAGGACAACAAGAGGCACTTACCAGGGTCACTGGTATGTATAAGGATTGGTTCCTGGATTATGCTTCTTATGTTATATTGGAAAGGGCTGTTCCTGCCATTGAGGATGGTTTTAAACCTGTACAACGCAGGATCATGCATGCGCTGAAGGAATTAGATGATGGACGGTATAATAAAGTGGCCAATGTTGTAGGGCATACTATGCAATATCACCCACATGGAGATGCCAGTATTGCAGACGCCATGGTGCAGATAGGGCAAAAGGAACTCCTTATTGATACTCAGGGAAACTGGGGCAATATTCTTACGGGAGATGGAGCGGCAGCTTCCAGATATATTGAAGCACGGCTCTCAAAATTTGCCCTCGAGGTGGTCTTTAGTCCAAAGATCACAGAG
>JABDQS010000104.1 GCA_013042125.1 Eudoraea sp. | reverse complement strand
GTTGTACGATCTTCATCCCGGTAAGACGCTCCTGTACAAAAGAATTCAAATTAGAGACCTGGGCCCTAACTTCAATAAAAGCCACCTTCATGCCTTTTTGAAACAAGCGGGTGGCATATAAAATTATAGGAAGGATGGCAAAAACCATTAATGCCAGCTTCCAGTTCATAAAGAGCATTATACTGGCAGCGGCTACCATTTTTAAAAGATCTGAAACGATCATAAAAAACCCCTGACTAAAGATCTCACCGATCCGTTGCATATCGGCCACAGCCCTCGTTACCAGCAACCCTATTGACGAGTTATCGAAGTACTTCATCCTAAAGCCCATCATCCTTTTGAAAAGTAAGATCCGGACGTCTTTTATTACAGATTCACCTAACCAATTGGCATAGTAATTAAAGAGTAATTGAAAAACTACCTGGCCAAATAAGACACCCAGCATGGCCAGAGAAAACCAGAACAAGGCATCCATATCCTTATTGCCGATGGCATCATCTATAATGATCCTTAAAATGTAGGGGGTGAGTACAGCGAAAAAAGTAAGAAGAATAGCCGACAGGGCAACCCCATAAAACGTAAGGCGATAGGGTCTGGTCTGAGCAATTAACCTCTTAAAAAGTTTATAATCAAATGCTTTGCCGGTTTCTTTATCCATTAAGGTCTAAAAGGGTCTTAGGGTACGTAATCTTCGTCAAATATAATCCTTTTGCAGGCACGGAAACACCGGCTTCGCCCCTGTCCTTGCTTTTTATAATACTATTAACATTCTCCACGGTGGTCTTCCCAAGTCCCACATCTAAAAGAGTCCCCACAATGGCCCTGACCATATTTCGCAAAAATCGATCGGCAGTAATGGTAAACACAAGTTTACTCTGATCTTCTTTCCAGGATGCCTTCTTCATCCGACATACATAGGTCTTCACATCAGTATTGGACTTAGAAAAGCACTCAAAGTTCGTATGATTAAGAAGTAACGATGCTGCTTTATTCATAGCCTCTACGTCTAATGGAAGGTGAACATAATATGCCCAGTCCCTGTAAAAAGGATCTTTTTGTTGTACTACCCAATATTCATACGTTCGTTCCAAGGCATCGAAGCGGGCATGCGCCTTATCATTGACCTGAAAGATCCTCCGGACTGCGATATCATCAGGAAGAAACGCATTTAATCGTTTTACCTTTTCATCAGTATTTAAGGGCGAGTCCAAATCAAAATGCGCATAGAGTTGCCTGGCATGAACTCCGGTATCTGTTCGCCCCGCACCTGCTAATTGAACAGGGGATCTCAATAGAGTGGTCATAGCCTCTTCCAGAGTTTGTTGAACACTAATGGCGTTGGGCTGCCGCTGCCATCCGTGGTATGCCTTGCCATCGTATGAAAATTCAACAAAATATCTCAAAGTGAAGTCTTATTTTTGTTCTTTGCAAAGATACCTTTAAATGACCAAAATCTTACTCCTTTCCGATACTCATGGGTATTTGGATGAAGGCATTCTAAAATACGCCAAACAAGCAGATGAAATTTGGCACGCCGGGGATATAGGGACCTTTGAAGTAGCCGATAAACTAGCTGCTCTAAAGCCTCTGAGGGCAGTTCATGGCAACATAGACAATGGGCTGCTACAACAACAGTTTCCGCTGCACCAAAGGTTTCTCTGCGAGAAGGTCGATGTTTGGATCACACATATAGGAGGATATCCAAACAGATATAGTCCGGGGATAAAACAAGTCATTCAAGAAAATTCACCCAACCTTTTTATTAGCGGGCATTCTCATATTTTAAAAGTGATGTGGGACAAAAAATTGAATCTACTGCATATGAATCCAGGTGCTTGCGGAAAACAAGGCTTTCATCAGATGCGAACCATGTTGCGTTTTGAAATTGACGGGGAAGACATAAAAAACCTGGAAGTAATAGAATTGGGAAAACGCGCTTCTCGCTAGGTCATTTTGTACTTTTTAACGGTAATAGCTCATATTACAAACAAAAAACCCCGGTATGGCTACCGGGGTTTCACGCACTAATACTACTAAGATGTTAGGTTTAACGTAAGCGATCAACAGATTTCACAAGATCTTCATCCTTCTTGATAGCCCTGTTGGCCAGGACCAAAAAAACGATAGAAAATACAGGAATCAGCATCCCAATACCCTTCTCCGAGACCAGGGCCTCTCCGGATAAGTTTAGTGATCGGTAAACGAAAAATCCTAGTAAAAAAAGATTAAGTATCATATTTAAGCGGTTCAGCACAAATTGGCTCTTTCTGTCCTTAAACCGGAAAATTGCCAGAGCTGCCAGGACAGCTGACCCGTAAAAGGCCAGTGAAACCGCTAATTCATTTTTTGCAAAAACAACAGTACCAGCGGCATCTACCCATAGCTCTAACCAAAAAGGTAACAGTGCCCCCAAGAGGACAACTAACAGCAAGTATATGGATTGTATGCGTTGAATCATAGCACTATTGCTTATTCGAGCTGCAAAAATAAAGGTCTTTTTAAGATTTTACCACGAAATATTGAAAATAATTTGTAATATTGTACTGTTATCGGAGATAGCACTTACCGACTGGGATCTCATTCCCACGTAATACCCAATTAACAATTACTTCATATTTTAACTACGTTTAACTTATTCAATACTCAATGTTTGAGATTTCTGATTTAAAGGCAATGAAGCTTCCTGAGCTTCAGAAGATCGCCGAAAATTTAAAAGTACCTAAGTACAAAACCCAAAAGAAATTAGATCTGGTTTATCAAATACTAGATCTGCAAGCCAGCAATCCTAAGATCGTTAAGGAGACTGCAGCGGTGGTAGATACAACTGCAACTGCAGAACGCCCAAAGAAACGTGCTCCTAAACCAAGACCAAGGCCCAAAAAAGATGCTGCTTCAGCTTCTAATGAACCCAAAGCTGCTCATCAAAGAAGAGAGCCCAAAGGAGAAACTTCCAAAGCGGAGACTACGACAGAACATCCTAAAAAGGAGCATCCCAAAAAAGAGCACAGTAAAAAGGAACATCCGAAAAAAGAACATTCCGGACACCAATCTAAAGGACCACGCTCCAATAAGTCCCACCACCAGAGTAACGGGCAAGATAAAAAGTCGAGCAACTACGACAAAGATCTCAAGAACAAATACAAACAACCGGAATACGAGTTTGACAGTATCATTGAGAGTGAAGGGGTTCTGGATATCATGCAGGATGGTTATGGATTCTTAAGGTCTTCGGACTATAATTACCTTTCTTCCCCGGATGATATTTATGTTTCTCAATCTCAGATCCGTTTATTCGGATTAAAGACCGGTGATACCGTCCTGGGAAATGTACGCCCTCCGAAAGAAGGTGAAAAATATTTCCCGCTGATCAAAGTAAATAAGATCAATGGGCAAGACCCCCAGGTGGTAAGAGACCGTGTTGCATTTGAACATCTTACACCACTATTCCCAAGAGAAAAATTTAATCTGGCCGAACGTCAAAGCAATATCTCAACCCGTATCATAGATCTGTTCTCACCCATAGGGAAGGGACAGCGGGGCATGATTGTTTCCCAGCCAAAAACGGGAAAGACCATGTTATTGAAAGATGTTGCCAATGCCATTGCGGCGAATCATCCGGAAGTATATCAAATCGTCCTTTTAATAGATGAAAGACCGGAGGAGGTAACGGATATGCAGCGTAATGTACGAGGTGAGGTAGTAGCGTCTACTTTTGACAAAGAAGCTACAGAACACGTACGTGTTGCCAATATAGTCCTTGAAAAAGCAAAACGCCTTGTTGAATGCGGTCATGATGTAGTTATCTTATTAGATTCTATCACCAGACTAGCCAGGGCCTATAATACGGTTCAGCCTGCCTCAGGAAAGGTATTAAGTGGTGGTGTTGATGCCAACGCACTGCATAAACCTAAGAGATTCTTTGGTGCGGCAAGAAATATTGAAAATGGAGGTTCCCTTACAATCATCGCCACTGCCCTTACAGAAACCGGATCTAAAATGGATGAGGTGATCTTTGAGGAATTTAAAGGAACCGGTAACATGGAACTGCAGCTAGATAGAAGGATCAGTAACAGGAGGATCTTCCCTGCGATCGACCTTATTTCATCCTCTACCAGACGAGATGATCTTTTATTGGATGAAAATACTATACAAAGGATGTGGATCATGCGTAAATATCTCGCAGACATGAACCCAATTGAAGCCATGGAATTCATGGAGCAGCGCATTAAGCAGACCAAGAACAATGAAGAGTTCTTAATGACCATGAATCAATAAGAAAGATAGGATCATATAATAATCCCGGGGTACAAAAGTATTCCGGGATTTTTTTGTTCCATATGTAGGGTATTAGAAATAAAAAACCCGGCCTAAATAGCCGGGTTTCTTATAAATACCTGTAGAATATTGTTATAGCGCTGCTACCATTTTCATAAGCTTGCTTTTCAAATTCGCAGCTTTGTTGTTATGGATGATGTTTCGTTTTGCCAGTTTATCGATCATACTGACCGCAGATGGCAATAAAGCAGATGCTTTCTTTTTGTTTGTCTCACTGCGTAATTTCTTAATTACATTACGAGCGGTTTTGTGCTGATACCTGTTACGTAAACGCACTTGTTCATTCCTTCTTATTCTCTTTAATGCCGACTTGTGATTTGCCATCTTTCTTTTATTATGTTTTAATAACTGCTCTATTCTACAGTTTCCCTGTAGCCCGTAGGGGAATCGAACCCCTGTTACCAGGATGAAAACCTGGCGTCCTAACCCCTAGACGAACGGGCCAAAGGTTTGTACAATTGCGGATGCAAAAATACAATTATTTTTTACTACCACAACCCCCACCCATTATTTTTTGAAATGCTCGTTAATAGGCTTTGGCAAACAGCACTCTTTGTTCGGAAGGTTTGCCTGTTACCATACATACACCCTTTTCTTTTGGACCGTCTACAGGAATGCATCGAATTGTAGCTTTGGTCTCAACTTTGATCTTATCTTCCGTTGCAGAACTTCCATCCCAGTGGGCAGAGAAAAATCCCCCTTTGGTATCTAAGAGATTTTTAAATTCCTCGTAGGAATCTACCCTGGTAATATGTTCTTCACGATAGCTGTGTGCTCTTTTAAAAATATTCTCCTGAATGTCCTGAAGAAGATGTTCAATACGGCTCACCACTTTTTCGGAGGGAACTGTTTCTTTCTCCAGTGTATCTCGCCGGGCCACTTCAAAAGTATCATTCTGCAAGTCGCGTTGCCCGATAGCAATGCGCACAGGAACACCTTTTAATTCGTATTCATTGAACTTAAAACCAGGTTTATGGGTATCACGGTCATCGTATTTCACCGTTATTCCCTTTGTTCTTAATTCCTTAACCAGCGGATCCACTTTTTCAGAAATGGCTTCCAGTTGATCCATCCCTTTATAAATAGGAACTATTACCACTTGAATTGGCGCTAGTTTTGGCGGCAGCACCAGGCCATTATCATCGCTATGGGTCATGATCAGAGCTCCCATTAGGCGGGTAGATACCCCCCACGAAGTTGCCCAAACATATTCTTGTTTACCCTCCTTTGTGGCAAATTTCACATCAAAGGCCTTGGCAAAGTTCTGCCCCAGGAAATGGGAAGTACCGGCCTGTAATGCTTTTCCGTCTTGCATTAACGCCTCTATACAATAAGTCTCTACTGCCCCTGCAAATCGTTCACTTTCTGTCTTGGTCCCTTTGATCACAGGTACGGCCATATGATTCTCAGCGAAGTCGGCATAAATATTCAAAATGAGCTCAGCTTCATCGATGGCCTCCTGCTTTGCAGCATGTGCTGTGTGTCCTTCCTGCCAAAGAAATTCGGAAGTACGCAAGAACAATCTGGTACGCATCTCCCAACGCACTACATTTGCC
>JABDQS010000099.1 GCA_013042125.1 Eudoraea sp. | reverse complement strand
GAGCATATCCTTGCGGAGACCAACGCCTATGAAATGCATCTTACCAAGGAAAAAGAGGTAGATGGATTACCAGAAGGAGCAAAAGAGGCTGCTTCACAACTGGCAGCTTCCAAAGAGAAAGAAGGATGGCTGATCACATTAGACTATCCCAGTTACATCCCATTTATGACCTACGCTTCCAATAGAGATCTTCGCAAAAAATTGTCAATCGCCTTTGGTAGCAAGGGATTTCACAATGATAAACTCGATAATCAGGAACTTGTTTTAAAGATCGTGAACCTACGTCATGAACGGGCAAATCTGTTAGGATACGGATCACATGCTCATTTTGTGCTAGAGGAAAGGATGGCAGAAACACCTCAAAAAGTAGAATCGTTCCTTGAGGAGTTATTGGAAAAAGCCAAACCTGCTGCAAAAAGAGAATTTGATGAACTAAAGGACTTTGCCAGGCAAGAAGATGGTATCAAGGATCTTTACAAGTGGGATGGTAGTTATTACGCTGAAAAACTAAAGCAAAAACGATTTGATCTGGATGATGAAAAATTAAAGCCTTATTTCAATTTAGAGAAAGTAATTGACGGCGTGTTCACGATTTCAGAAACCTTGTACGGAATATCTTTTAAAGAAGTTGATGACGTGGAAACCTATCACAAGGATGTAAAAACCTATTTAGTTTCGGATGATAAAGGGGGAGAAGTAGCACTTTTGTATGCAGATTTCCACCCCAGGCCAGGCAAAAGAGGTGGTGCCTGGATGACCTCCTATAAACCACAATACCTAAAAGACGGGACAAATGAACGCCCTCATATCTCTATTGTCTGCAATTTTACCAAACCAACTAAAAGCAAACCTTCGCTTTTAACATTTAATGAGGTGACCACCCTTTTTCACGAATTTGGTCACGCCTTACATGGTATGCTGGCTAACACATCCTATCCCAGTCTTTCGGGAACCTCTGTTTATTGGGATTTTGTAGAATTACCCAGTCAGATCATGGAAAACTGGTGTTTTGAAAAAGATGCATTGCAACTTTTTGCACATCATTATGAGACAGGGGAATTGCTTCCAATGGATCTGATCAAAAAGATCAAAGAGTCAGCGAATTTCCACGAAGGCATGGCTACGCTAAGACAATTAAGCTTTGGTTTTCTGGATATGGCCTGGCATGCAAAAGACCCCTCTGCTATAACCGATGTGAAACAGTATGAACTTGGTGCCTTCAAAGACACCTTATTGTATCCCGACACGCCTGAAACCTGTATGAGCCCATCATTTGCACATATCTTTCAGGGCGGATACTCAGCGGGTTATTACAGCTATAAATGGGCTGAAGTATTAGATGCAGATGCCTTTGCTTACTTCAAAGAACAAGGGATATTCAATAAAGAAGTAGCACAAAAATTCAAAGAATACGTCTTAAGTAAGGGAGGGACAGAAAAACCAATGCAGCTTTATAAAAAGTTCAGAGGGAGTGAACCTAAACTCGATGCCCTGCTGGAACGAGCCGGATTACTTAAGAAAACGGGCTAATAGGCTTTTTACTCAGCTTGGAAGGCATTGTAACCTCCTGTTAGATTTATGGCTTTGAAACCCAGGGAGTCTAGCAAAGCTGTGGCCTTGGCACTCCTTCCTCCAGATCTACAATACACATAGAGCGTGTGTTCTTTTGGAACCACTTTGAGCTGATCAACAAAATCAGTATCAAACCAATTAATGTTCACCGCATTTTCTAGGTGTCCTTCTGCAAATTCCTCGGGCGTCCTTACATCCAACAAGGTGTAGTCTTCCAGACCTTCCTGAGAAAAGTCAGTGATAGAAAGTGAATTTGTGTTAGCGCACCCGGCGGCAAGAGCAACAATAAATAGGCTTATCCAGATATTTCTCATGGTATTCGATTGAATTCCAAAGGTATTATATTTCATTAAAAATCTCTTACTTTTGATAGATAGAAAAATTGCTATGTCCGTTCACAAATTGCAGCCTAATACCTGGGTAGATGCTTATGCAGACTACCTTTTCAACTATGCCGTAGTGCGGGTAAGTGATGAAGAAATAGCTAAGGACCTGATCCAGGAAACCTTTATCGCAGGATTGAATTCAGCAAAGAACTTTAAAGGACAGGCCACCGAACGCACATGGCTCATTGCGATCTTAAAAAGGAAGATCATAGATCACTACCGCAAGATCAACTCAAAAAAAGGAAAGGCAGAAGTTAGATTAGAGTACAATGCCAGTTCAGATTCTGATGGTGACCGGCTTGAGGAACAAGTGGCAGATCCTGTCAGTATTGCAGAAAATGATGCCTTAGAGAACCAGGAATTGGGTCTGGCAATTCAGTCCTGCATGGACCAATTACCTCAAAATCAACGGCAAGTTTTTACCATGAAGACCGTGCGTGGACTTTCAACTGAAGATATTTGTAAAGAACTCGATATAAATCCGTCTAACCTATGGGTAATTATCCACCGGGCTCGTAAAACGCTTATGGGTTGCCTTAATCAAAATTGGTTTACAATATGATCTCGTGTGATGAAGCCGCAGTGATTAGCAACAAATCACAATACAAAGAGGCTAGTTTATCTGAAAAATTTAAGTTAAAACTGCATATACTCTTTTGCGGTACTTGTGCCGTATTTTCTAAAAAGAACAAACAACTTACCTCCCTGATGGCTAAGGCCAAACTTTGTGTAATGAGCGACTTAGATAAAAAGGTTTTAAAACAAACGATCGAAGAGCAACTTTAATAAATACCTAAGCTCCCATATAGAAGTATTGCCCAAAAAATTGGGAACGCCTCTACCCAGAAAGAGCTAAAATACCTGCCTTGCTCCTTGGGCATGAAGATCATTAATGCGGCCAGGGAGAACAGTATGAACATCTTACTTAAGATCTCTGTAATTGAAAGGTCATCCTTCAAAAAGGTTATAAGAAAACATAGTAAACAAACAAAAATACCTGCTATTCGGGTTTTTCTGCTACCGAATCGCTGTGGTATTGTATGCAATTCCTCAGGATCATAATTCAGATCCCGGATCTCAAAAGGGATCATTAGTACCAAAATGATAAAAAAGCGCTGAAGGA
>JABDQS010000093.1 GCA_013042125.1 Eudoraea sp. | reverse complement strand
GAGTGTACTTCAGAAATATCCTTGTAACCTGTAATGTTCAATGCCAGGGATTCTATTTTAACGAAGTCGGCCAAATGAAGTGCGTGATGCTTTGCGATCTCACTGGCGTCTGGTCCGCGGAAATCCCACAATAGTTTAATTTTTCGGCTCAATATTTTTTGTTTTAAGATGGTGATGAGGAAGTATCCTCTTCTGCAAAGGCTTTGAAGTCCTTTAAATATTTTAATGACTGTTTTTTAAACATAGCAGGCATAATGAATCCCATTATCTTCATAAAGGCCCCATTGAATTGGAATTCCGATTCGGAGATCCATTTGGTGGTGTTCTCATCTATAGCTTTAAAATAGTTCCTTTGTATGTTATGTGCGCCTTTGGCATCATAGGTGGCGTGGAACTCATGTGGCATATTTCTATTTAAGATGGTTTCGATGAGAACCACTTCGCGCTTGCCCATTTTATAAATAAGTTCCATTTGCGCCCCTTCCTCTCCGGGCCTCCCTGAAAGTTGCTTATATGAGATCAGATCTTTTTGCCAGTACTTCATATTGTCCGGATTGTCAAATTTTTTAACAAATTCGGAGAGGGGCAGGTGGATGATAATTTCGGTGATATATTTCATGGCTAATCACTAATGGCACCCTCTAAGGTACTAAAATAAGAGAACTGCCTGCTAAAAATCTGTTAATCAATTAGCGTATTACTTGTTCAGGAAATTCGAATTCTTACTTTTGCGAAATGATTTCCCCGCTAAAGAATCTATTGAGAGTTCCTGTACTTCTTGGATCTTTAATTCTGGTAGTATTGGTAATTTCTTGTGATGGTCTATTTAAGAAGGAGTCAGACTCAGAGCCACTGGCAAGGGTAGGAGACGCCTTTCTTTACAAAGAAGATATTGAAACCTTGTTGAGTGCTTCGATAAATCAACAGGATAGTGCTTCCCTTGTAACTAATTACATTAATAATTGGGCGATAAAGCGTCTGCTATTTTCAAAAGCGCAGATCAATCTGACCGAAGAAGAGATAGCCGCCTTTGAGCGTTTGGTAGCGAATTACCGAATAGACCTTTTTACAAGGGCTTACAAGGAGGCCTTGGTGCTGAGAGGAGAGGATACTACCGTTACTGATGTACAACTTCAACGATTTTATGAGGAGGAAAAAGAGAACTTTATCCTAAAGGAAAAATTAGTACAATTGCGTTTTATTCAATTACCCACGCAATTTTTAAATAAGGATGAGGTCATTGAGGGGTTGCAGCGATTTGGTGAAGAAGATAAGGTCTTTTTAGATTCAATCAGCGTTCAATTCACCAAGTTGAATTTTAATGATTCACTTTGGATCCCTGTTTCGAGAATCATTCAAGAAATCCCTCCTATAACCTTTGAAAATGAGGACCGATACTTAAAAAAATCACAATTTTTTGAATTGGAGGACTCTGTAGGGGTATATTTGGGGAAGATAGCGGAGGTACGGAGTATTAATGATATTGCACCTTTGACGTATATTGAGCCCACCATCAGACAGGTACTATTGAACAGGAGGAAATTAGAATTTATGCGCCGCCTTGAAACAGAGATCCTGGATGAGGCAGTAAAACAAAATGAATTTGAGATCTATGAGAAAAAGAAATAAAATGATCATAAGCCTGCTTGTGATGACCATCATTACCATTGGGATTAGGGCACAAGAGGAAATTATTGATAACGAAAAGCAATCGTTGGGTGCGGTTGTTGAGGCACCGATCGATACTGTAAATAATTTTAAAAAGATAAAATTAGACGGCATTTCGGCCGTTGTAGGAGATTATGTGATCCTCGATTCTGACATTGAGAAGACCTTGATCGATCTCAGGAGTCAGGGAGCATCTGTTGAGGACATCACGCATTGCAGTTTGCTGGGAAAACTAATGGAGGACAGATTATATGCGCATCAGGCGGTACAAGACAGTATTCTGGTTTCTGATGATGAGGTAAATGCCACCAGTGATCGGCAAATTCAGCAACTGGTGCAGCAGGTAGGTTCCATGGACAAGGTTTTGGAGTTCTATAAAAAAGAAACAGTGGAAGACTTCCGGGAAGAGCTTTACACCATTAACAAACTTCGCATGTTGTCTGAGAAAATGCAGCAGCAAATTGTAAGTGAGATACAGGTTACACCGGAGGAAGTGCGTCAATTCTTTAAGAACATACCTGCAGATGAAAAACCGGTCTTTGGAGCTGAATTAGAGATCTCGCAGATCGTGAAGGCCCCTGAGATCCCTGAGGAGGAAAAGCAAAAGGTGATCAATAAATTAGCTGAGATAAAAGCCGATGTGGAAGACAACGACGCCAGTTTTAGCGTCAAGGCTATTTTGTATTCCCAGGACCCTGGTTCTAAATCGAAAGGAGGGTTTTACAGTATGACCCGCCAGACTCCATTTGTAAAAGAGTTCAAGGATGTTGCTTTCAGTTTGCAGGAAGGAGAGATCTCAGAACCTTTTGAAACTACCTTTGGCTACCATATTATTTTTATTGAAAAAATAAGGGGACAGGAGCTGGACCTAAGACATATTCTTATTCAACCTGAAATACCACAAGCGGCAGTAGATGGCGCTAAGATTGAATTAGATTCTATCAGGAAACAGATCATTGAGGGCAAATATACTTTTGCCGAGGCAGCTTTGAATTTTTCAGATGAAAAGGAAACTAAATTTGATGGAGGCTTGTTGAGAAACCCTATTAATTTCGATTCGCGTTTCGAATTGACCAAAATGGATCCAACCCTTTACAATCAGGTAAGGAACTTAAAAGACGAAGAGATCTCATATCCTTTGTTAGAGGCCGACCCAAGAGGAGGGCCTCCTAAATACAAGATCTTAAAGGTCACCAACAGATATGATGAACACGAAGCCGATTTTGCCAAAGATTATCTCAAGATTCAGGAATTGGCACTGAGAGAAAAGCAGTACAATGCAATTAAGGAATGGATGGATGAGCACATAAAGGATACGTACGTAAGTGTCAATGAGGCTAATAAATCATGCGACTTTGCAAATAATTGGGTCAAGGAATAAAATATGTCAGACGTAAAGGCCATTGAAGCCTTAGGGCAAAAGCACCTTGCATTAAAGAAGGAAATAGCCAAGGTTATTATTGGCCAGCACGAGGTAGTGAACCAGATCCTACTATCTATTTATACAGGGGGTCATTCATTGCTGATTGGTGTTCCTGGCTTAGCCAAAACTTTGATGGTAAATACCATCGCCCAGACATTGGGTCTCGATTTTAAAAGGATTCAATTCACCCCAGACCTTATGCCCAGCGATATTTTAGGGAGCGAGGTCCTCGATCAGAGCCGTACTTTTAAATTCATCAAGGGACCTGTCTTTGCGAATATAATTCTGGCAGATGAGATCAACCGAACCCCTCCGAAAACACAGGCCGCCCTTTTGGAGGCAATGCAGGAAAAAGCAGTGACCATCGCCGGAGAGCGGCACCAATTGGCAGCACCTTACTTTGTT
>JABDQS010000091.1 GCA_013042125.1 Eudoraea sp. | reverse complement strand
AGGACGGAGATAAAACACGCTAAACCCCGGGAATTATTTATCAATAGTTCACTTCTGGAATCGGAACTGGAACAATTCTCTACAGTTACTTTTCAGGGAAGGACCACCACAAAAGAAGCTGTGATCTCCTTTAACACTAAACCTCAACCGGTCTTCAATAAGAAATTCGACCTCCTCCTGGCCAATTTGAACGATAACGAAACCAAGGGTTACCAAAATTATCTCTTTTGTTCATCTGAGGAACAGGCAAAAAGATTCCATGACATTTTTGACGAGATAGGAAAGACCGTGCACTATCAAACCCTGGTGGTGCCCATTCACGATGGGTTTGTTGATGATGACATAAAAGTTGCCTGTTATACCGATCACCAGATCTTTGAGCGCTATCATAAGTTTCAGATCAAGAATGGCTATGCTAAAAAACAGGCTATCACTCTCAGAGAATTGAACAAACTATCAATGGGCGACTATGTGACCCATATAGATCATGGGATAGGGAAGTTTGGAGGCTTGAAAAAAATAGAGGTTGAAGGCAAAAAACAAGAAGCCATTAAACTTATGTACGGAGACAGAGACATTCTCTATGTGAGCATACATTCTCTGCATAAGATCTCCAAATACAATGGCAAAGACGGTGTGGCACCCAGGATCTACAAACTGGGATCTGCTGCATGGAAAAAACTAAAACAAAAGACCAAGTCGAGGGTCAAAAAAATAGCATTCGATCTTATAAGTATATACGCCAAAAGGCGGTTAGATAAAGGCCATGCCTATGCGCCTGATAGTTACCTGCAACACGAATTGGAGTCCTCCTTTATCTACGAGGATACGCCAGATCAGATCACAGCTACCCGGGACATCAAGCGAGACATGGAAAAAGACAGGCCCATGGACAGGCTTATCTGTGGTGACGTTGGGTTTGGAAAAACAGAAGTGGCCATCAGGGCAGCTTTTAAGGCGGTGGATGATGGGAAACAGGTGGCCGTACTTGTACCTACCACTATTCTTGCCTTTCAGCATTATCGCACTTTTAAAGAGCGACTTTCAGATATGCCTGTGACTGTTGATTATCTGAACCGTTTCCGCACTGCAAAAGAGAAAAAAGAGACCCTGGAAAATCTGGGATCCGGGAAGGTAGATATCATTATTGGTACCCATCAACTGGTGAATAAAAATGTTGTTTTTAAAGACCTTGGACTCCTTATTGTAGATGAGGAACAGAAATTTGGGGTGGCTGTAAAGGATAAATTAAAATCGATCAAGGAGAATGTGGATGTACTTACGCTAACGGCCACTCCTATTCCAAGGACGCTTCAATTCAGTCTTATGGCTGCCCGCGACCTCTCCGTGATCACAACCCCTCCCCCCAACCGGTATCCTATTGAAAGTCATGTAATTCGACTGGATGAGGCCGCGATCAGAGATGCCATTTCCTATGAGATACAACGTGGCGGACAGGTGTTTTTTATACATAACCGGATTCAAAATATAAAAGAGGTTGCCGGACTATTGCAACGCCTGGTCCCCGATGCCAAAATACGGGTAGGTCACGGACAGATGGAAGGAAAAAGATTAGAGACCCTTATGCTTGGTTTTATGAATGGTGATTTTGATGTACTGGTCTCCACCACCATCGTAGAAAGTGGGCTCGATGTTCCCAATGCCAATACCATCTTTATCAACAATGCTAATAATTTTGGACTCAGTGATCTCCATCAGATGCGGGGCCGTGTAGGCAGAAGTAATAAAAAAGCATTTTGTTATTTTATTACTCCTCCCTTCGATTCGATGACGACCGAAGCCAGAAAGCGAATACAGGCGCTGGAACAATTCACAGAACTGGGAAGCGGTTTCAACATAGCTATGAAAGACCTGGAGATACGAGGTGCCGGGGATCTACTTGGGGGTGAGCAAAGCGGCTTTATCAATGAGATAGGATTTGAAACCTACCAAAAGATACTGGCAGAGGCCATTGAAGAATTAAAGGAGAATGAATTCAAAGATCTGTATGAATCGGAAGAAGGCTCAGAAAAGGTCTATGTAAAAGAGACCCAGATCGATTCAGATTTTGAACTGTTGTTCCCGGATTACTACGTAAATAATATTACCGAACGACTCAACCTCTACACAGAATTAAATACGGTCACAAACGAAGATGACCTTCAAAAGTACCAGGCACAATTACAGGATAGGTTTGGACCTTTACCGGTAACCGTGAAAGACCTTTTAGATTCAGTACGGATCAAATGGATTGCAAGTAGTATTGGGCTGGAAAAAATTGTGATGAAAAAAGGAAAGCTCTTGGGGTACTTTGTGGCCGACCAACAATCTAGTTTCTATCAGAGTGATGCTTTTACAAGGGTGCTGCAGTACGTTCAAACCCATCCTACTTCCTGTAAGATCAAAGAAAAACAAACCAGAAACGGACTTCGACTTTTGTTGGTGTTTGAAAAAGTACATTCTACCTCTGCAGCCCTCGAAATGCTTCAACCTCTGGCAGGGGAACGTAAAACAAGTACCCAGGCTACTTCGTAAGCTGAATAATAATACGGATGTATTATAATGTCTTAAGATCCTTGATGGTCTTAAAGGCGATATCTACCTGTTCATCATTTACAATAATGGTAAATTCATTAGTGGTGGATATAACTTCGAAGAGTACGATCCCTTCCCACGCCAGGCGTTGAAAAATAAAATAATAAATACCTGGAACGGAGACATTTTCAGCAGGAAGTTTTACAGTTATGGATGAGAGGTTAGACGCTTTCTGAGTGCACTTCTCGCTCTTGAACAAAGATTCTACTACCCCATCAAGGCTATTGCTAACAACAATATTAAGCTCATTGACCCCTCTCGAAGAGGTATAAAAAACTTCCTTATTCTTATTGACCTCCTTTAATAGTTGTGTTTGATTCTCTAGGATAGTATCTGAGACCAGGAAAGTAAAATCTGTGAGGGAGGAACGAACCGTAATTTCCCCAATATTCTTTAATACCTTAATGATCCTGTGTGTGGCCCTGAATTCGAGATCGTCCGATAGCCTTTTCAACGCCATAACAATTGCCCCGTTACGGACATCCTTCCCCAATTCAATTTCTATTTCGGGTTTTATAAGACGAGATAAAGAAGTAAGATTTATGATCCCTTGTGCCAATGCACTTTGCAAAAAGGGCTTTTTCTTTATATAATGCTCAACAACTGAAGAAATGGTCTTCATACTTTTTCTTTCAAAAATAACATTTTGTTATAAATAGAACAATTTTTAGTAAGGAGAGAAGGCTTTTTCAAGATGTTCTATTTTATTTCCTGTGGGTTGTCCCAGGATCGTGATTATATCAAAGCGAACATCAACATCCAGATCGTTTTCCTGAACATAGTGATCTGCTGCCATAATGAGCAGACCTATTTTCTTCTGATCTATAGAGGCAGTGATAGGCTGCAGGTGATCAGATCGCCTGTATTTCACCTCAACTACTGCGAGAATATCCCCTTTTCGGGCAATAATATCTATCTCGGCTCTCAGATACCGGTAATTCTTCCTGAGAATGGTAAATCCCTTTCTTGAAAGTAGTTTTGCGGCCAATTCCTCTCCCTTTTTTCCAAAATCATTATGTGAGGCCATAGAACACAAAAATTAACAAAATAGCGCATTTCATCGAAAAATGACTTCAGTAAACGTCTATTTTGGCTATTTGATTGTACATTGGGTCTCCGGATATCGAAAATATTTGGATCTCCATACTAAGCGAATGGATTAAGCGTTAAGAATTTGCCCCTACACACATGAACGTTCTTAAAGCCTAAAAATTGACTATGGAATACTTCGTTAATTGTAATACCTCTACATTAGCGCAATACACTAC
>JABDQS010000084.1 GCA_013042125.1 Eudoraea sp. | reverse complement strand
GTATAAAAGAGGTCCTCAAAGAATTACTGGCCTATTAAATCTGAACTGCAGATTGTAATTCATTCTATTTCAAGTTTTTATAAAATCTTTAAAAAAGTTGTAGTTCAGTAAGAGCTATACCGGTCTTTACTACGTATATAAAGTCTAAACAATAATTTCAAGAATATGATTAGAAATTTAGTTTCTTTAATAGTGGTTATACTTATCTCATCCTGTGGTATATCTAAAGACATCAGGGATCAGCGAAATCTTATCAGCGGCACCTGGACGTTAAACGATATTCGCTACGAGAATAACCAGGGGATGTTCAAAGCGGTTGTTTTTAACGATGCAAACGCCATCTGTTTTGAAAATAGCAACTGGTTCTTCAGAGACAATAATAGTACTGGGCGCTATACTATTAAACAAGGATCCTTATGTGAAGGCGGAGATCGTTTTATTCGATGGTCTGTAGTGAGTAATCCTGCGAACTACACTAATCAATTGCAATTTAAATATATTGATGAGAAACGCAATGATATTTCCGGTGGTTTGGGGTACAGATTAAATATTGCTTCTCTTACCGGGAACGAAATGATCTTAAAATCTAATGTGATGGTAGATGCAAAACCCGTGACCATTGTTTATGAATTCACTAAAAATTAAAAATGAAAAATATGTTTAAAAAAGTAGGAGCCATCATAGTGATCGCAACTTTAAGTTTGGGGTGCAATGCTATAAAAAATGCAAATAATACTCAAAAAGGTGCCGTAATTGGAGCCTCAGGAGGCGCCGTAATTGGTGGCGTGGTTGGTAATAACGTAGGGAAGGGAAATACCGTTTTAGGAGCTATAATTGGCGGCGTTGTAGGTGGCGCTGCAGGAGGATATATTGGCAATAGAATGGATCGCCAGGCAGAACGTATAGAAGAAGAGATTCCAGGAGCTGAAGTAACACGAGTAGGTGAAGGGATCAATGTTACCTTTAATGAAGGAGCGGGAGTTTATTTTGATACGAACAAATCTAATATCAAAGGAACTTCTGTAGAGACCCTGAATAAATTGGCAGGTATTTTTAAAGAATATCCAAAGACAGAGATCCTTGTCGAAGGTCATACAGACAGTGCAGGTTCGGAAGAATATAATCTAGGTCTTTCTAAATTGAGAGCAGAATCTGTAACCAATTATCTGATTAGTCAGGGAATTGATAGTAGTCGTTTTACTACCAAATGGTATGGCGAAGTGCAACCGGTAGCAGACAACACCACTGCGGAAGGCAAATCAAAGAATCGAAGGGTAGAATTAGGAATAGTTGCCAGCGAAGAATTAAAACAAGAGGCTATTCAGAATACAAAAGGATAAATTCCTTTTAATTATTAAAAAAAACCCGGCATCCTTGTCGGGTTTTTTCATTTAGTAATATGTATCTTTCGCTAGTGGCTACTTATGATGTGATCATTATTGGGGGTGGACTGGCCGGACTAACGGCAGCCATTCATTTGCGGAAAGAATCTCATCGCATTCTGCTACTTGAAAAAGAAACGTATCCCCATCACAAAGTATGTGGTGAATACCTGTCTAATGAGGTAGTACCTTACCTTCTTCATCTGGGGATAGAACTGCCAACGCAAATAGAAATTAACACCCTGGAGTTTAGTACGAAAAAAGGGCGTTCCCTTCAACTGCCTTTGCCACTTGGTGCTTTGGGAATTAGTCGTTATGCCTTAGATAATTGCTTGTATAAAAGAGCTGTAGAACTCGGAGTAGATTTTGAATTTTGTTCGGTGGAAAGCATTGAATACAAAGATGACATATTTACCATAAAAAACAATATGGATCGGGAATGCCAGGGGAAATTCGTCATTGGAGCCTTTGGCAAACGCTCCAATCTGGATAAAATGCTCTCGCGGAAATTTATTGCAAGAAAATCTCCCTGGCTTGGAGTGAAAGCACATTATCATTGGCCTGAATTTCCAGATCATCTGGTGGGACTTCACAGTTTTGAAGGAGGCTATGGGGGATTGTCGAAAACAGAAACCGGAGCTGTTAATTTCTGTTATTTGGTAACCTATGAAAGCTTTCAAACAAAACAAAATATATCAGAATTCAATGATCAGGTGGTAGCGCAAAATCCATATTTGGCAACTTTTTTCAAAAAAGCCACCATTAAATTTGAAAAACCCCTGAGCATTGCACAGATTTCTTTCGAAGCAAAAGATGCCGTAGAGGACCATATAGTCATGTGCGGGGATTCTGCAGGATTAATTCATCCATTATGTGGGAATGGAATGGCCATGGCTATACACAGCGCTAAAATAGCCTCAGAGCTGATCCATTTATATTTGAAAAAAGGACAGACTACTCGTGCCCAATTAGAAAAGGAATATGCATTAAGATGGCATCGTACTTTTGGTAGGCGCATAAGAACCGGAAGACGTCTGCAAAAACTTCTAATGTCCCCGAAAATTGCAGAACTGCTTTTTTCTTTGGCCGTACTTTCTCCCGCTGTATTAAGGAGTATCATCAAAAAAACACATGGAAAACCCATAGAAGTATGATCCGTTTTAAGGCGCGAAGTACAGAAAAAGAATTCATGGATGATCTTAGTTTAGACAAGGACCAGATCAAAGCCATTTTAAAGGATATACGTTTAACAAATAAGTGGTTAGGGGGGAACAATATTACCATCAGAGCCCTGGATAGAATTTTTAAGGAACATCCGCGGGAAAAATATACCATATTAGATATTGGATGTGGAGATGGGAGTATGTTAAGGGAAGTAGCCGATCATTGCAACAAAAAGAACATTCATACACAATTAATTGGCCTGGACCTGAATGAGAAATCCATCAACATTGCCAGAGAATATAGCCATAGCTATGGAAATATCGAATATAGGATAAAGGATGTTCTTTCTTTGGAGCCGGAAGAACTCCAATGCGATATTCTTCTTTGTACATTGACCTTACATCATTTTTCTGAGGAACAGATCCATACTTTTGTAAAAAAATTCGCTTTATTGACAAATATTGGGATTATTGTAAATGATCTGGACAGGAATAAAATTGGTTTTGTACTATTTAAATTGTTAAGTCAGGTATTTATGAAAACTTCTATCGCAAAGCACGATGGTTTGATCTCAATTAAGAGCGGGTTCACGAGTAAGGACTTTCGCAGATTTTCCAGAACCGTACCGGCCATGGATCACAAAGTTATGTGGAGATGGGCATTTAGATATGAATGGGTACTAACCCATCCAAATACGTAAATTAGTATGAATGAAGTACATGTAGTGTCTGTAGCAAAAGAACTCCCTGAGTTTTACCGGGACACTAAAGATATTTTACCGCTTGTTGATCTGTGGCTCTCGGGACAAGAAGATCGGTTCAGGCGCAAGGTCATAAAGATCTTTGAAGGAGCGGGGGTAGACCGAAGATATGGAATTATGGATCCTGAAGAAGTATTTACAGCTACCTCTTTTGAAGAAAAGAATGCTATCTATGTTCGTGAAACAAAAAAATTAGGAACAGAAGTTCTAAGGAATGCTCTCAATAAGAATCAATGGGCGGCTGATAGTTTAGACTATATAATTACCGTAAGTTGTACGGGGATCATGATTCCATCGCTGGATGCATACATCATTAATGACCTCGGTTTAAAACAAGACATTGTTCGTTTGCCGGTAACCGAAATGGGATGTGCCGCAGGCGTTTCCGGAATGATCTATGCCAGTAATTTTTTACGTTCCAATCCGGGTAAAAGAGCTGCTGTCGTTGCCGTGGAGAGCCCTACGGCTACCTTTCAATTGAACGATTTCTCAATGGCCAATATGGTAAGTGCGGCTATTTTTGGAGATGGAGCGGCCTGTGTGTTGCTTTCTTCAGAAGAGTATGCCAGTGGTCCGGCAATTATAGGGGAGGAAATGTACCATTTTAAGGATGCGACCCATTTAATGGGTTTTGATCTGGTAAATACCGGACTTAAAATGATACTGGACCCTGCGGTTCCGGAGACCATTTCGGAGCATTTTCCCAATATCGTGTATCCTTTTCTTCATAAACATCAAAGTTCAATAGATAAGGTACATCATCTTATTTTCCATCCCGGAGGGAAAAAGATCGTTCAGACAGTTGAAGATCTTTTTGGAAAATTGGGAAAGAATATTGATGACACCAGAGAAACATTGAAACTTTATGGGAACATGAGCAGTGCTACGGTATTGTATGTTTTGGAAAGATTTATGGATAAGAAGATACCTTCCGGGGAGCAAGGACTTATTCTTAGTTTTGGACCCGGATTTTCAGCACAGAGGGTCTTATTGCAATGGTAAAGACCTAAAAGAGATCAATTTAATGTATTTTAATACACCTAGAAAGGAAATAGAATAGATGCCTGATAATATTTCAAAACAATGGGTCATAATCCTGGGTGGTAGCCGGGGATTAGGTCTGGCGACAGCCCAAAAACTTGCAAAACACGGATATGCCATTTGTATTGTTCACAGGGATAGGCGAGCCGATATGGAGACAATTAGTCAGAATTTTCAACAGATCAAAGCAGATGCCGGCAATTTCTATTCTGTGAATGCAGATGCTATAAATCCTGAGAGGAGGAAAGAAGTGTTGATTCATCTTGAGGAGCTTATGGGAGAAGGAGACACCATCAAGATGTTGGTCCATAGCATTGCAAAAGGGAGTATGAAACCTATCTTGGCTGATCCTGAAGAAGGATTAACAGCCCGGGATATTGAGATCACGTTTAAATCGATGGCCTTAAGTTTATTCGAATGGGTGCAGGAGATCCTCAATTTAAAGCTGAATGATGCGGATATGCGGGTTATTTCCTTTACCAGTGAAGGTAATACCAAAGTGATACAGGGGTATGCTGCGGTATCTGTTGCCAAGGTCTCCCTCGAAGCGCTAACACGAAGCATGGCTCTTGAATTGGCACCCCTGGGGGTTAAAGCCAATTGCGTACAAGCCGGGGTAACAGAAACCGACTCTTTTTCTATGATACCTAACAGTGATGGAATAAAGGAAAATGCATTAAAACGTAATCCTTCCGGCCGTATTACAACGCCGGAAGACGTAGCAAACACGGTATACCTGTTAAGTCTGGAGGAAGCTAAATGGATCACCGGAACAGTCATAAAAGCCGATGGAGGGGAGAGTTTACGATGAATGAATTAAATGATATCCTTGAGAAATTACCCTATAGTGATCCGTTCTTATATGTGGATTCGCTTACAGCCATAACCGATGAAAGTTGTGAGGGGTCTTATGTATTCAAAGAGAGCCTGCCTTTCTATCAGGGGCATTTCAAAGACTTTCCGTTAACCCCCGGGGTCATCCTCGCGGAGTGCTGTGCACAGATAGGTCTGGTTTGCCTGGGAATCCATTTGTTGGCCAAAGAAGGTCATATTGCGTCTGAAGGCTTTCAAATAGCCATGAGCAGTATGCAAATGGAATTTTTGAAAGCTGTATATCCCAATGAAGAAGTAAGGGTGGTTTCAGAGAAGAGCTATTTTCGCTTTTCTAAATTAAAGTGCAAAGTGCATATGTATAATAGCCTTGATGAAATAGTTTGCAAGGGCACCATTTCCGGTATGTTTAAACAAAAAGATGATGGGTAACAGGGTTGTTATTACCGGATTGGGTGTTTGTGCTCCAAATGCTACTGATATCATCTCTTTCTCCAATGCTTTGGATAGGCAACTTAGCGGAATACAGTTTCACCCTCAACTCAAAGAATTAAACTTTGGATGTCAAATTGCTGGCAAACCATTTATTACAGTAGATCACATAAACAATTACTTCACTTCTTTGCAGCAACGTGGCTTAAATGCTTCAGGTCTTATTTACGGCGTAATTGCCGGGGTAGATGCCTGGAAGGATGCAGGTTTAGAACCTGCCGGACAGGAGGATACCAATTGGGATAATGGAGTAATTTTTGGCACCGGTATCCTGGGTATTGATAAGTTGAGAGAAGCAATTTATCTAATAGATGAAGGAAAGACCAAACGCCTGGGAAGTACCTCTGTAATACAAACCATGGCCAGTGGTATCAGTGCCTATTTAGGCGGAATTTTGGGATGCGGGAACCAGGTTACCACAAATTCTTCTGCCTGCACCACAGGTACGGAAGGGGTTTTGATGGCTTATGAAAGAATAGCCTCTGGTAAAGCGGTTCGAATATTAACCGGAAGTTGCAGTGATAGTGGTCCTTATGTA
>JABDQS010000080.1 GCA_013042125.1 Eudoraea sp. | reverse complement strand
ATCCAAATTTCATCCGGGCAGAAGACAAAGCAACCAAGGCCATCCAAAAGCACAGTATGGAGATCGGGAATGAGGAACGCAATCCTCAAACCGATGAGGCCTTCCTACTTTTGGGGAAAGCCCGGTATTTTGATCAAAGATATGTCCCGGCCATAGAGGCATTCAACTATATCCTTCAGAAATACTCTGAAAGTGACAAGCTGAACGAAGCAACCATTTGGAGGGAAAAGACCAATATCCGCTTGGAAAATGAGGAACTGGCTTTAAAAAACTTAAGACGACTGTTAAAATATGAAAACCTGAAAGATCAGGAATATGCCGATGCAAGGGCCATGATGGCCCAGGCCTATATTAACCTTAAAGCTCCTGATACGGCCATACAGCAATTGAAGATAGCCTCTGTATACACTAAAAAGAATTCTGAAAAAGGGCGCTATTATTTTATTATTGGGCAATTGTACAATCAACTTGGATTTAAGGATAGTGCCAACCTCGCTTTTGATAAGATCATCGATCTGCAGCGGTCAACACCCAGGGTATATTGGGTCAATGCGCATTTACAAAAAATCCAGAATATCGAGATCACTGATAAGAATAAGGAAGAACTTCTGGAATACCTCACCTGGCTGGAGATAAATAGGGAGAATCGTCCTTTTTTAGATAAGATATTCAGACAAATTGCCGTATATCACAATACACTGGAACAGGATAGTCTTTCTTTGGCCTACTATAATAGATCACTTAGGGCGGCCAATCAATCCCCTCAATTATTTGCGCTTAACTACGAGGATCTGGCTGAACATTATTTTGATGATAATGTATACAAAACAGCCGGTGCGTATTATGATAGTGTGCTTCCTAACCTACCCGAGAACACGAAGAAATACCGTACCATTAAAAAGAAACTGGATAATCTGGAAGATGTAATTACTTATGAAAGCACTGTTCAGTACGCTGATAGCGTGATCACTGTTTACAAAATGCCTATGGAAGGACGAAAAGTCTATTTCCAGGCCTATATTGATCAGTTGAAAGCAAAGGCAGATGAACTGGCGGCCGAAGAAGAGTCGCGCCTCAATGCTGGCTTTGCAGTCTTTGGGGAGTCTAAAGGGGGGAAAGAGAATAAAGGGAAGTTCTATTTCTACAATATTACCAGTCTTGGGTATGGAAAATCCGATTTCAAGAATAAATGGGGTAACAGAATACTGGAAGATAATTGGCGCTGGAGTACGAAGAACACTTCTCAGGGCCTTGATGTAACGGCAATTGGGACAGACGCTCAGAATGATGATCAGGCAGAGATCCCTGAGGACCTTAAATATTCACTCGATTATTATTTGGACAAGGTACCTACGGATGTTGCAATTATCGATAGTCTGGATCGGGAACGGAATTTTGCCAATTATCAGCTCGGTCTTATTTACAAAGAAAAGTTCAAGGAAAATATGCTGGCCACAGCAAAATTGGAAAGGGTCCTGGAATCATCTCCTGAAGAGCGGCTGGTACTGCCGTCAAAATATAATCTGTTCAAGATCTATGAGGAGGAGGGGAGTCCTTTAGCTATGGACATGAAAGAAAACATCATCAGGAATCACCCCAGCTCTCGCTACGCAGAGATCCTTCTTAACCCACAGGCCGTTCTTGAGGCTTCTGAAGATAGTCCGGAGGCGCGCTATGCCCGTTTGTATCAGCTTTTTGAGGCTCAGGAATTCCTTAGGGTGATCACCGGATCCGAAGAGAGCATAAATATGTTCCCGGGAGATCCCGTAGTGCCAAAATTTGAAATGCTGAAAGCAACTGCCATTGGCAGACTACAGGGGTATAAAGAGTTTAAGGAGGCGCTGAATTATGTTGCGTTGAACTATCCAAATCAGCCTGAAGGAAAAAAAGCCCAGCAAATGGTTGCAGAACAACTACCCAAACTAGAACCCAACAGCTTTACATCAGAAAATGATAAGGCATCCGGGGGTAATTGGAAAGTGGTTTTTCCCTTTAAAAGAAGCAACGATGCCGCTGCAATGCGACTGCAAAAGCGATTGGAGGCTTCAATCAAGGACCTGAATTACAGCAATAAGATATCTAAGGACATCTACAATTTGGAGGATGAATTTGTTGTCGTCCACGGATTTAAGACCAAAGATTTTGCCCTGGGTTATGTTGAACTGCTAAAAAACAACAAAGATTACAGGATCGCTAATGAGAATTTTGTAATTTTATCTATCAACTATAAAACAATACAGATCCACAAGAATATAAAAGACTACAGACAACAGAATTTAACCCCAAAACCCTAAATCCATGTTTTCAGATAACAAAAAACCCAGAGCTATGACCGAAATTGGAGGACAACCCAACAGAATTGAAAAGAACACTAAGATCAAAGGAGACATTGCTTCTGAAGCAGATTTTAGAATTGACGGAAAACTCAATGGCAACCTAAAAACCTCAGGAAAAGTGGTTATTGGCAAAGATGGCTATATCCATGGCAAAGTAGAATGCCAAAATGCCGATGTTGAAGGAAGCTTCAACGGAGAATTAATGGTAACTGAGCTTTTAACTCTAAAGTCGTCTGCATTGATAGAAGGAACGGTTTCCGTTGCCAAACTGGCAGTAGAACCCGGCGCAACCTTTAATGCCTCCTGTAATATGAAAGGCAAAGGTTCCTTAAGTACTTCATCTGCAAGTAGCGGAGGAGCTGCAGTTTCTTCTTCAACCTCAACGTATAAATCTTCTGTGGCAGGCAATAAAAATGAACCAGCAAAAGCCTCCTAAAGGAAGAAATCCGCTAAAGAATATCGCCATTTTATCTGGTATTGGAATTGAAATGGGCTTTATTATTTATTTATCGGCCAAGGGAGGGATCTGGTTAGATCAACATTATCAAACAGAGAAACGAATATTTACTGCTATTGCTACAATAATAGGGGTTGCCATCGCCATTTATGTTGTTTTACTTCAGCTTAAAAGAGTTAAGTATTAATGGCACTCCCCAAACTGCTCTCCTCGTATGTATTATTTCTTTCAGGGTCACTGGCAATTCTATTAGTGATCCATTTACAAGCACAATCTTATCTGAATATTCCCAAATGGTCAGATATGCTTCTTTTATCCTATCTGTTGAATTTTGTATTGGCATTGGCAATTTTCTTGGCCCTGTATGCCCTGCGCATCAAACTAAAAAATCAAATAGGATTTCTTTATATGGGCGGGAGCATGCTGAAATTTTTGATCTTCTTTCTCGTTTTTTATCCCGGATACAGGGCAGATGGAATTGTCACTAAATCCGAATTTGCCGCTTTTTTTATTCCTTACCTTCTTTGTTTGATTTTGGAAACCATTTATACAGCCAAAATGCTCAATACTTTGAAATAAATTTATAGACCTCTTTATACCTCTCAAAGGCCTTTGAAATAAACTTCTAAATGCTTTTTTCTTTTTACAAGAATGCCTTACATTTGCTGCGATTTTTAGAGACCCGCATTTAAAAGCCATATGAGAAGCCTTTTTACAGTAAAAGTTCTATTGTTTTGTTCGATATTCCTGGGATTCAGCCTATCGGCCGAGGCCAAAGAAGAAACCTCAGAAGGGACTAAAAAGGACATCAAAACAGAGATCAAAGAGTATATTGATCATCACCTTAAGGATTCACACGATTTTTCCATTTTTTCATATACAGCAGATAACGGAGAACACGTGTACGTTGGTATCCCTTTACCTGTGATCCTTTGGGATAATGGGCTTCAGGTATTTTCTTCCTCCCAATTTCATCATGGTGAAACGCTGGCCCAGGCAGGGGGTAACTACTATGCCCTGGACCACGGGAAGATCTATAGGACAGATGCAGAAGGCACCATGACCTATGACGAAGAAGGTCATGCTACCAACGCAAGGCCGATCGACTTTTCCATTACCAAGAATGTTATGATGATGATCATCACCGGACTTTTAATGCTCTGGTTATTTTCCAGTCTGGCACGGTCATATGCAAAGAATAATGGAGTTCCCACAGGAGCCGGAAGGTTCTTTGAACCAATAGTATTGTACATCAGGGATGATATTGCCAGGCCAACTATAGGAGAAAAGCGTTATAAAAAATACATGCCATTTCTCTTAACTATTTTCTTTTTCATCTGGTTCCTAAATATGTTTGGACTTACACCTTTGGGGATCAATGTCACAGGAAATATTGCGATCACTTTTGGTCTTGCATTGTTGACGTTCCTTATCACAAATTTCACCGGAACAAAGGACTATTGGAAGCATTTGGTAGATCCCTTGGGTGACGCCATGCCCTGGTATGGGAAATTACCTATTTATATTATTCTGGTCCCTATTGAATTATTGGGACTTATCATTAAGCCTTTTGCACTTTTGATTCGTTTGTACGCAAATATGCAGGCAGGACATATTGTATTGATGAGTCTTATTGGGTTAATGTTCATCTTTAAAAGTTGGATAGGTAGTCCCTTATCGTTTTTTCTGGCGTTTGCCATCACATTAATAGAAATATTAGTAGCCCTTTTACAGGCGTATATCTTCACGATGTTATCTTCACTTTATTTTGGCTTTGCCTCTGAAGAACACGATCATCATGAGGAGGAGCCAGAATTGGCTCATTTGTAATAGTCTTTTCCCCCAAAGGGGAAAAGGTTGAATTTTGAATTTTAATTTTAAACTAGATAGAGTATGGAAATTCCAGTAATGGTAGGTGCAGGTTTGGTAGTAATTGGTGTTGGTATTGGTATTGGTAGAATCGGTGGTTCTGCTATGGATGCTATTGCCCGTCAGCCAGAGGCCTACGGAAAGATTCAAACAGCGATGCTAATTGTGGCGGCGCTTATTGAAGGTATTGGTTTTGCGGCACTTTTTGCCGTCTAAATCTAAAAACTAAAGGAAACGGCCATAACGGTTGGTTATGGCCCTCCTTTGTTTAAAATTAAATGCATAAAGGTTTTATTTATGGATAAATTATTAAATGATTTTTCGTTCGGGCTGTTTGTTTGGCAAACCCTTTTATTTGTACTGCTACTGCTTCTACTTTATAAATACGCATGGAAGCCTATCCTCAATGCGGTGGATGATCGTGAAGAAGGGATAAAGAATGCCCTGGCAGCTGCAGAGGACGCCAAAAAGGAAATGCAGAATGTTACTGCAGATAGTGAGAAACTTTTGCAGGAGGCTCGCGGAGAGCGTGAAGCCATGTTGAAAGAGGCTCGTGAATTACGGGAAAAAATGGTAGCAGACGCCAAGGAACAAGCCAAAGTTGAAGGTGATAAAATGATCATCCAGGCAAAAGCAACTATAGACAGCGAAAAGAAAGCAGCCGTAGCTGATATTAAAAATCAGGTGGCAGATCTTTCTGTTCAGATCGCTGAAAAAGTATTGAAAGATCAACTTGCCGATAAGGACAAGCAATTGAAATTGGTCGATGATATGTTAGGAGACCTAAAATTGAACTAACAACTTATGAACGAATCCAGAGCAGCAGCACGTTACGCAAAAGCGATCTTAGATTTTGCGGTTGAGAAAAAAAAGACAGACGTCCTGGAAAAGGATATGCGTTCCATAGTTGCAACTATGAGTGCGAGTAAAGAGTTGCGCGAAATGCTGGGCAGTCCGGTTTTAAAAGGAGAGCTGAAGAAAAAGGCCCTGAAATCTATCTTTAAAGGAAGTCATGCGATCACAGAAGGTCTTATCGATCTTTTAATACAAAATAGAAGGATCTCTTTATTAAATGAAGTGGCCTTAAAGTATATAATCCTGAATGAGGATCTGAAAGGTGAGGGTGTAGCTTTTGTTACAACGGCAGTTCCCTTATCTGGTGAATTGGAGAAAAAGGTATTGCGTCAGGTTTCTGAAATAACAGGGAATAAGATCACTATAAAAAATAAGATAGATGAAAGTATTGTTGGTGGGTTTATCCTGAGGGTAGGTGACCTGCAATACGATGCGAGCATCGCAAATAAATTGAATACGATCAAAAGAGAATTTACTAAAAGCATATAAATTTTAATTACGAAGTTAAAAAGGAGTATTCCTTGGGACTTCGACATATATTTTTAATCATATGGCAGGAGTTAAAGCCGCTGAAGTATCGGCAATTTTAAAGAAACAATTATCGGGCTTTGAAGCAAAAGCAACCTTAGATGAAATGGGCACCGTTCTGCAGGTTGGTGATGGAATTGCCCGTGTTTATGGCCTTTCCAATGCGCAATACGGTGAGTTGGTTGAGTTCGATGGAGGCCTTGAGGGTATTGTTCTTAACCTGGAAGAAGATAATGTGGGGGTGGTTCTTCTTGGCCCTTCCAGAGGGATCAAAGAGGGAACTACCGTAAAAAGAACACAGCGAATTGCTTCTATCAATGTAGGTGAAGGGATAGTTGGGCGAGTGGTAGATACCTTGGGAACTCCAATTGACGGGAAAGGACCCATTACCGGAGAAACATATGAAATGCCATTGGAAAGAAAGGCACCCGGGGTGATCTTTCGTCAGCCGGTGAACGAACCACTACAAACAGGAGTAAAGGCAATCGATGCCATGATCCCAATTGGTAGAGGTCAGCGAGAATTGGTAATTGGTGACCGTCAGACAGGGAAAACTACCGTGTGTATAGATACCATCATCAACCAAAAGGAATTCTACGATGCCGGGGAGCCAGTGTATTGTATCTATGTGGCCATTGGTCAAAAAGCTTCTACCGTTGCGAACATTGCAAAAACATTGGAAGACAAAGGTGCTTTGGCTTATACAACCATAGTTGCCGCCAACGCCTCAGATCCTGCTCCAATGCAAGTATATGCACCTTTCGCAGGGGCTGCTGTTGGGGAATATTTTAGAGATTCTGGTCGGCCGGCTTTGATCATTTATGATGATCTGTCAAAACAAGCCGTTGCCTACAGAGAAGTTTCATTATTGCTTAGACGTCCACCAGGACGGGAAGCATATCCCGGAGATGTATTTTATCTTCACTCAAGACTCCTGGAACGTGCTGCAAAAGTGATTGATGACGATGCAATAGCAAAGGACATGAATGACCTTCCGGATGTTTTAAAACCTATGGTAAAAGGTGGAGGGTCACTAACAGCCCTACCAATCATTGAGACACAGGCAGGAGACGTTTCGGCGTATATTCCTACGAATGTGATCTCTATTACAGATGGACAGATATTCCTGGAGCAGGATCTGTTCAACCAGGGTGTAAGACCGGCGATCAACGTGGGGATCTCGGTTTCCAGAGTTGGGGGAAATGCTCAGATAAAATCCATGAAGAAAGTAGCAGGGACCCTGAAATTAGATCAGGCGCAGTTCCGGGAATTGGAAGCCTTTGCTAAGTTCGGTTCAGATCTTGACGCAGCCACGCTTAACGTAATTGAAAAAGGACGCAGGAACGTGGAGATATTGAAGCAGGCACAGAACGATCCGTTTACTGTTGAAGATCAGGTGGCTATCATTTATGCCGGTTCTAAGAACTTATTGCGCGATGTGCCCGTTGATAAAGTAAAGGAATTTGAAACAGACTACCTTGAGTTTTTAAATGCAAAACACAGGAAGGTTCTGGATATTCTTAAGGCAGGAAAACTTACCGATGAGGTAACCGATACCCTTACTTCGGTATGCAAGGACATGGTGAAGAAGTACAAAAGCTAGATCAGAGAAGATAGAATATGGCAAATCTTAAGGAAATAAGGAATAGAATAGCGTCGGTTTCATCAACCATGCAGATCACCAGTGCCATGAAGATGGTATCAGCTGCAAAGTTGAAAAAAGCACAGGATGCTATTACTGCCATGCGCCCTTATGCCAATAAGCTTACAGAACTTATACAAAATCTAAGCGGAAGCATGGATATGGATGCAGGCAGTGCATATGCCGATGAACGTCCGGTTCAAAAGGTGTTGGTAGTGACCATTACCTCTAATCGCGGTCTATGTGGCGCTTTTAATTCTAATGTGATCAAACAATGTATTTCTTTACAAGAGGATACGTATAAGGACAAGGAAGTGCATTTCATGGCTATTGGAAAAAAAGGAAATGACCTCTTGAGAAAAAAGAATACGGTTATTGCTAATCACAGCACAGTTTATGACGACCTTTCTTTTGACAATGTAGCCGAAATTGCGAAGGAACTTATGACTTACTTTTCAGAGGGGACCTACGATCATATTGTAATGGTATATAATAAGTTCAAAAATGCAGCTACTCAGATCTTGATGACCGAACAATTTCTGCCAATAGTAGCCTCCAAATCAGAATCCTCGTCTGCCACAGATTATATCTTTGAGCCTGAACAGGAAAGGATCGTTATGGAACTGATCCCAAAATCTCTGAAGACACAGATATACAAGGCAGTACGCGATTCATTTGCCAGTGAACACGGTGCACGTATGACCGCTATGCACAAGGCAACAGACAACGCATCTGAACTGAGAGATCAATTAAAACTGACATATAATAAAGCGCGACAGGCTGCTATTACAAACGAGATCCTTGAGATTGTTGGTGGAGCAGAAGCTCTTAATAATTAGAATTAGTAATAAAATAGATATTGTGAAAACCCTGACATTGGTCAGGGTTTTTTATTTAATGTAACGGAATGTCTATTTTTGGCACTACTATTGGTATTTATATTTAAAAGAGACCTAAAACATGAGAAATTTACCTGTGTTAACCATCGTAGTATTATTTGGACTTTTTGGCTGTTCTTCTCAAAAGAAATTGGTTCAGGAAGCTCCTTTTACGATAAAGGATCCAAGTTGTCAGGACTATACAGCCGGCAGGGAGGAAGGAGGCTCAGGATTTACTCTAAACCTGCCAATCGAAAATAATTTGGAAGATGTGACCTTTGAAGAGATTTATTTTCGGGGGCACATTATGAAGCCTTCTCTGGCACAAAATGAGAATGGTTCCGTATTGGTTTGTGAACATAAGAATGAGAATCTGAATGTAAAGTCAGATATGATAATGCACGCAGATCCCAAAGAAGAAATTGGGAACCAACCCCCGCCACTGCCGAAAACCGATCAGAGAGAATTCCCTTTTGAACTGGAAATGGACGAAGTAGTTATCAGTTACAGGGAAAAAGGGCAGAAAAGGATGAAGTATTTTAAATTAAAGGGAGTTAAAGAAAAACAACCTTTGCTATATCGCTCACGTCCAAAAAACTAACTTTGTTAGCAGGCTATAAATACCTAATTTTAAGACTTACCTAACAACGCGCGGTTGAGTCTGTTTCAAAAATTATTTAAGCAAACATTTATTTATGGGTTGGCCACTGTCCTGCCCAGAATGTTGTCTTTTATATTAGTGCCGCTTTATACTAAAGTAATGCCTCCCGGCTCTTATGGAGAAGTGACCCTAATTTTCGCATGGTTTGCTATTTTCAATGTGATCCTGGCCTATGGTATGGAAACAGCGTTTTTCAGGTATTACAATAGTGAGGCCAATAGAACAAAGGTTGTATCTACCTCCCTGATTTCACTTGGCGCAACCACCTTCTTATTCACTTTGGTTGCCCTGCTTTTTCAAAATGAACTGGCATTATTGTTGAATATAGACCAGCAGTATATTCAGTATGTCATCTATATTTTAGCACTCGATGCGCTGGCCATTGTCCCCTTCGCGTGGTTACGGGCCAGACAGAAACCCAAGCGATATGCCATCATAAAGATTTTGAATGTGGCGGTGAATTTAGGTTTGAACGTCTTCTTTCTCTTGCTCCTTCCCAAGCTGGCCCAGGAAAGCCCTGATAGCATTTTTCAAACAATCTATAAGACAGATTTTCAAATCTCCTATATTTTTATTTCCAACCTGATAGCGAGTGGACTTACTCTCTTGCTTATGGGCAGAAGTTTTATACTTCCTTCCTATTCCTTCGATAGAGCCTTGTGGTCAAAAATGGTGAGATATGGGCTTCCGGTCATGATCGCCGGCATTGCCTTTACGATTAATGAAGTGTTCGATCGCATAATGCTGTCAGAACTTCTGCCGGCCGCAATTGCCAAGAGCGAGATAGGAAAGTACTCTGCCTGTTACAAGATAGCCCTGTTTATGACGCTCTTTGCCACTGCGTTCCGCCTTGGGATAGAACCATTTTTCTTCAGTCATTCCAAATCCGAAAATCCACAAAAGGCCTATGCTCAGATCACCAATTATTTTGTGGTGTTAGGAAGCGTACTTTTACTGGCAGTGGTGGTTTTTGCAGATCTTTTAAAACAATTGATAGTTTTAAATTCTGATTATTGGGAGGCCATGCCGGTTGTGCCTATCATTATTCTGGCAAGTTTTTGTCTGGGGATCTATCACAATCTATCCGTTTGGTATAAGGTAACAGACAGAACCAGATTTGGGGCCTATATTTCAATTGTAGGCGCCGTAATAACGATTGTGATCAACTACTTCTTTATTCCGACAATTGGCTACTACGCCTCGGCCTATGCTACGCTGACCGCCTATGCCAGCATGATGATCTTGTCTTTTTATTTTGGAAGGAAATATTATCCCATACCGTATAATCTTCGAAAAATTGGTTTTTATATGGGAATTTCAATAGTATTCTCGGCCTTATCTTTTTATGTTTTTAAAGGGAACATCTACGCCGGGTCATTCCTTCTTTTAGTATTTTTACTGGTGGTTTATAAAATGGAATTTGACGTTCTAAAACGAATATTTGTAAAGAATGAAGATAAAGATCATTAATATATCGAATCATGCATTACCTCACTATGAGACCAATGCCTCTGCAGGAATGGATCTGCGTGCGCACCTTGATGCCCCGGTTACACTCAAACCGCTAGAACGAATGATCATTAAAACAGGATTGTTCCTTGAATTACCGGTAGGATTTGAGGCGCAGATACGTCCAAGAAGTGGTTTGGCTGCTAAAAAAGGCATTACCGTGCTTAATACTCCCGGGACCATTGATGCGGATTATCGGGGTGAGATTGGCGTGATTCTTGTTAATTTATCCCAAGAATCCTTTGTGGTCAATGATGGAGAAAGAATTGCCCAAATGGTGATAGCAAGCCATGAAAGGGCAGAATGGTATGAGGTAAAAGAATTATCCCAAACAACAAGAGGAGAGGGAGGTTTTGGTAGTACTGGCACTAATTAGTCTGTTTTTGTAAGCTTTTCTTAAAATTACTGTTACAAGGTTTTTATGAGATCGTTCCAACACATAGCGATTATTTTTCTGGTGGCCATTATGTTGCCGGGAGGTTTGCTTGCACAGGAAGAAGAAGAAAGTGCAGCCATTTCGTTAGAGGAGAATACTGATGTTTTTCAGGAATTGTTCTTTGAGGCGTTAAAACAAAAAGGTATTGAGAATTATGGTAAGGCCATTAATGCGCTTTTAAAATGCAAACAATTGGCAGCTAATAATGATGTAATAGATCACGAATTAGCCAAGACGTATCAATTAAATAATCAATTGATAATGGCCGAGGAGTACGCACGTGAGGCAATTATAAGTAAACCTGCCAATCTATGGTACCTGAATACTCTATTAGAGATCAGGGAACTTCAGGGGTCTGATGTAAAAGCAATTAAAAAGCAGATCCCATATGACAATGTGCAGCTAAAAGAAAATCTGGCAAAGATCTACTTTGAAAATAAAAAATATAACATGGCAAGCGAGGTTCTGAAGGATCTGAGCTCCAGTAAGTTTACCCGTGATCTTACCACTAAGATCCAGGATTCAATTAGGCAGGAGAATTCTACAAGTGAAGAATTGCCAGCTATTGAAAATATTAAAGAGGCAAACCCCGTTAAGGTATTAACTGTAGAACTTAATTCACTTTTTGAGAAAGGAGAAATTGATCTCTTGAATCAGAAAGCGGAAGAGGCGATGGAAACATACCCTGCCCAGCCTTATTTTTATTACGCTAAAGGGCTGGCCCTTAATGGAAAGGCTCACTACAGGGAGGCTTTAGATTTTTTAATCATGGGCATGGATTTTGTTTTTGACGATGATGAATTATTAAATAAATTCTACGGTGAATTGGTCAAAGCCTATAGCGCGCTGGGTGAGACAACAAAGGCAAATACGTATCTTAGCAAAATAAAAAATGGCTCATAGAATGATGGTGAAGAAGGGTACATTAAGGATTGGATGGGTGTTTATTGGACTTCTACTATTCCTGGCCAGCTCCTGCAAATCTGCCAAGATCATATCAGACAGAACCTTAGATGCCAACCTTACGGCCAAAACTATCATTAAAAATCACTACAGAAATTCGGTCAATTTTAAAACACTAACGAGCAAACTCAGGATAGAGTATTCAGATGGTGCCTCTAGTCAAAGTGTAGGGGTGAGCCTGAGAATGGAGAAAGACAAGACCATCTGGTTAAGTGCACCATTAGGTGTTGTAAAGGCTTTGATCACGCCAGACAGGGTTTCTTTCTACAATAAATTGGAGAACAATTATTTCGATGGGAGTTTTGAGTATCTAAGTCAGTTATTAGGAACCGAACTGGATTTTACCAAGGTGCAAAATCTCTTGCTTGGCGAGGCCCTTTTTGATCTGAGGGATGATCGTTATGACGTTTCAGTCAACACTACATCTTATGAACTAAAACCACGTACTTCCTATGAGCTATTTAAGACACTTTTTCAAATAGAACCCGGAACCTTTAAGCTGGCATCACAACAAATATCTCAACCCTTAAAAAAAAGGCTGCTGGAAGTTCGCTACAAAGATTATCAGGAAAAAAATAATAAGCTGATGCCAAATAACGTAGGGATAGTGGCCATTGACAATGATCAGCGAAATGTAATTGACATTGAATTTCGAAATGTTGAATTCAATGCAAAAATTAGTTTCCCTTTCAAGATCCCAATTGGATATGATAAGATTGTGTTGAATTAATATGAGAACATTCTTTGCAAATCGGATTTTACTACTTGGGATTTTCTTGATCCTTGCAAGCGCTTCAACCCTGGCACAAACAAATGAGCAAAAGGCCCTTGAGGCTAAAAGGGAGCAACTCCAAAAAGAGATCTCGGAAATGAATCGTTTGTTGTTCGCAGAACGGAAACAAAGAGGTACTGTTTTGGATCAGCTGGAAATGCTGGATCAGAAAATTAATGTAAGACAGCAATTGATCCGTGTTACCAATCAACAATCTAATTTACTGAGCAGACAGATCAATGCCAACATAAGAAATATAGCGAAACTCAGAGAAGATCTGGAGATCTTAAAGGAGGAATACGCCAAGATGATACGCAAGTCGTACCAGAACAGATCCCAACAAAGCAGATTGATGTTCCTTATGTCATCCCAAAATTTTTATCAGGCTTTTAAGAGGTTGCAATATTTAAAGCAGTATACCCAATACAGAAAGCAACAGGGTGTCCAAATTGCATCTAAAACCGAAGATCTTATTACGCTGAATAATGATCTTACCACCCAGCGCAAGGATAAGGAGTCCCTTATTGCGGAGAACAAAGCGGCCAGGAAAGAATTATTTGTGGAGATCAATGACCAGAAGGGCCTTTTAAAAACAATTAGAAAAAATGAAAGTAATTATGCCATCGCTATTAACAAAAAGAAGGCGGAAGCAAAGAGAATAGATGAACAGATAGAACGCCTTATTAGGAGTGCTATTGCGGCTTCCAATAAGAAAGCAGGTAATACAGGCAACAGCAGTACTTTTGTGCTGACACCCGAAGCGGCTCTGGTGGCAACTAATTTTTCGGCTAATAAAGGCCGACTCATTTGGCCCGTAGAAAAGGGAATAAAAAGACAAGGATTTGGCATTTATAGCGATGCCGTATATCCCGGGATCAAGCATCAGAATAATGGAGTGATCATTGCAACTGATAAAGGCGCCAGGGCAAGGGCAGTTTTTGAAGGTGAAGTGATCGCTATCCTGGCGGTGCCCGGAGGGGGTAAAGGAGTGCAGGTAAAACATGGAAATTATATCAGCACCTATTATAACCTGGCAAACCTTTATGTAAAAAAAGGAGATAAAGTAATTGCCAAAGAGGAGCTTGGTGAGATCTATACGAATAGATTGAACGGACTTACTCAATTGAAATTTTATCTCTACAGGGACGCCACACGCTTAAATCCGGAGGAATGGATCTACCAACTATAAAAAAATGTAACAACATGGACACTATTACAAATATTAAAGGAAGTTTCACCCTGCATAACGGCGTAAAGATGCCCTATTTTGGATTGGGGGTGTGGCAATCCAGTGATGGAAATGAGGTGATTCAAGCTGTCAAATGGGCCCTGGAAGCTGGTTATCGGCATATTGATACTGCCATGATCTATGAAAATGAAAAGGGCGTGGGGCAGGGAATCATGGAAAGTGGAGTTCCAAGG
>JABDQS010000076.1 GCA_013042125.1 Eudoraea sp. | reverse complement strand
ACCTGAAAGTGGTATAGGTACCCGGATTGAGCTCAGGGGCGCTATTGGTCTTAATAAATAATCCCGAGTGCGTACCTTTTATATTTACAAGGTTTCCCTGAGGGAAATCCTTGATTCGGTGCTCTTTACCTTTTTCATCAATAGCTGCAAAAGCAGTGATGTTTACGACCATCTCAGATATTCCCTTATCCCCTACCATATCGTTTTGTAATACTACGTCTTTGGCGTTGTTTTCGGAAATAGAATATATATCGCTCCACTTGTGCGCAAATGGATTCGTGTGGAACATTGTTGGATAATATGTGATTGTTTTCATAATTGTCAATATTAAAATTTAACAGTACAAAGGTGCGAAGGCATTATAGACCCTAAAACAAGGATATTTTCCAATATATGTGCTATTTTACCCTTGTTAAGATAATTTTAGGATCTTTTGAGGTAATATAATTAATTTTACCCTTTTATAAATCATCATACAGAGTTCTAATTTCATTAGTAAAGCCCTGTTAACCCATCTTTTTTAACATTGATGTTGCTCTGTGATCTGAGTTACAAAAAAGACCATTTACAGAACATAACTTTATCATGCCGCAAACATTGATATTTAAATGCTATACAAAATGATTGATCATTTAATTCAGCATCCATTTTAATCAATACCCAGCATAGACAATCAGGTACCAGAATTAGAGGTATTAACTACAAAGGGAAAAATTAAGATATCTGGTTACGCAAAAGACAAATAACGAATGACAAAAAAAACAATACTAATTACGATAGCGGGGGTTGTTACAGGCGTTATAGCAGGGTATCTCTATTACCTTGAAATAGGCTGTAATAGCGGAAGTTGTGCAATTACTTCCGATCCACTAAATAGCAGCTTATACGGAGGATTTATGGGTGGATTGTTATTCAATACTTTTACTAAATCTCCTAAAAAGTAAACAACAAACAGGTTTGAGATTGTTGTTATTAGTTGGTTGAAAATAGACACTTCCGCACCAGGAGTGTCTTTTGCTATTTAGAATGCCACCAATACCATCAAAAATAAATACTTCATTCAGTTGGTAACTTTGGTCACTATCTATAACGTTTTCCTATTCTAATTTCGCAACAAATAAATAATTACTATGAAGCACAGATTAGCGTGGTTTTTACTTTTTGCCATTAATATTGGTATTGCCCAGGTTACAACGCTTATTACCAAGGAAGAGGTTATTGCTAAAGTAAAGGAAAGCAATAATACCCTTAAAATGGCCGAGCAAGATGTGTTGGCCGCTAAGGGCGATTTTAATCAGACGAATGCCATATTATTACCTAATATCAGCGTTTCACATACAGGGATCGCCACCACTAATCCTCTTATGGCATTTGGATCCAAACTCAACCAGGAGATCCTGACCGCAGCCGATTTTAATCCAGATCTGTTAAACGACCCTAATCAGATAAAAGATTTCGCTACACGAGTTGAAATTCAGCAACCCCTCCTAAATTTCGATGGGATCTTTCAACGCAAAGCAGCCAGGTCCAAGTGGGTCGCAACCGAATTTCAATCTGAACGCACACAAGAATTCATAGACCTCGAAATAGAAAAGGCCTATATGCAATTGCAACTGGCCTACAAAACTGCAGAGGTATTGAAGAAAGCTAAAGAAACCGCCATGGAAAACAAACGAATCGCCGATAATAGTTTTAAACAGGGGTATTTGCAAAAATCGGATGTTTTGGCGGTAGAGGTTCGGGTTACTGAAATAGACAATCAATTACAATATGCCAAGAGCAATATTCTAAATAACAGTAATTATATATCTGTACTGATGAATGCCAACAGTGATCAGATATTAAAACCTGCAGATTCACTGGTTATTGTTAATCAGACCTTTTCTGAGGAGAATCTCCTGGAAAACCGGAAAGATATCATGGCCATGAATTCCGCTACTGAGGCCTATCGGCAAATGCACAAGGCAGATCAAATGGCATTTCTTCCCAGATTGAATGCTTTTGGAACATACGAGTTACACGATGATGATGTTTTTCAGAGCAATGCCAATGGCTATCTGTTTGGCGCAGAACTTAAATGGAATTTATTCGAGGGGAGCAAACGCATCGGTAAATCTCAAAAAAGCAAGGCTGAATATGACAAATCTAAATTACAATTAGCACAGTACAAATCAGAAAGTCAATTAGAACTTAACAAGGCCAAAAGAAGTCTGGAAGATGCCCGGAACAAATTGAAACTAACAGCGCTAGCCTTGCAACAATCCAAAGAATCTTTGCGTATCCGAACTAATCGTTTCGAGCAAGGTTTGGAAAAGACAACCGATCTGCTTTTAGCTGAAACGCAATATTCACAGAAACAACTGGAATATTACACAACAATCTTTCAACATAATTACGCCCAGGCGTATGTAGAATTTTTGACAAAGGAATAATCACAAATCTTAACATTACAAATAAGTTGTACTCAATTAAAAAAGACATGATGCATAGAAACTATATAATCGGACTTTTCGCACTAACATTCTTGGCCTTTGGTTGCGGTACTGAAGACAAAAAGACAATAGCCAATAATGATCAGGTAGTGACCGTACGGGTGAGTTCGGTATACCAAGACAATAGCAATTCATTTGTAACGGCTAGCGGCAAAGTAGAAGCTGCTAAAAGTACCAACCTTAGTACCCGAATGATGGGATATGTTGACAACATATATGTTAAGGTGGGCGATGAAGTGCGTAGTGGGCAATTATTAATGAGTGTCAATAATGCCGATGTTTCTGCAAAATTAGCCCAGGTCAATGCCGGGATCACAGAGGCCCAAGCTGCTTTCAATAATGCTGAAAAGGATTATACCCGCTATACTGCCTTATTTAAAGAGAACAGTGCATCACAAAAAGAGTTCGACGATATAAGCGCCCGCTTCGAAATGGCCAAGGCCCGTTTAGAAGCCGCCAGACAAATGAAAAATGAAGTGAATGCTCAATTGTCTTATGCCAATATACGTGCACCTTTTAATGGTGTGGTGACCAACAAGTTTATAAACACAGGCGATATGGCCAATCCCGGAATGCCGCTATTGGAAGTAGAAGCCCCGGGCACATACCAGGTGTTGGCAATGGTTCCGGAATCGGAAATTCTCGATATTCAGAAAGATACCATTGTGGATGTACAATTAAAAACGCTAGATAAGATCGTAAGTGGTAAAATAACCGAGGTAAGTACCTCAGCCAGGAACACCGGCGGACAATATATGGTAAAAGTACTTTTGGATACATCAGATGCCAATATCTTATCTGGCATGTACGCCACGGTTCAATTTCCTGTCGCACAAGAATCCTCTCAAACGATCATGGTGCCAAATGACGCCTTAGTCCATAATGGACAATTGACAGGCATTTATACGGTTAGCCAAAATAATACAGCCTTGTTACGATGGTTACGTCTTGGCCGAACCTTTGGGGAGAAGGTAGAAGTACTCTCAGGTCTCTCTGCAGATGAAGAATACATCGTTTCGGCAGATGGGAAGTTATTTAACGGGGTTAAGATCTCAGTTCAATAATACAGGATAGTAGGTGATCACACTACAGATGTTAATCGAAGATGAAAAGCAAAAAGTAGGTTCGAATACCAAAAACGTAAAGAAAAATGAAAGAAGGTTTAGCAGGTAAGATCGCCAAAATGTTCATTGGCAGTAAACTAACGGTGCTTTTGATGATCGTATTCATGATCATTGGAGTATATAGCTCGTTCCTGATCCCGCGTGAGGAAGAACCTCAGATAGACGTACCTATGGCCGATATTTTTGTAAGCTATCCGGGTGCAAGTCCAACCGAGGTTGAAAGCAGAATAGCAAAGCCCTTGGAAAAGCTGATTTCTAATATCAACGGTGTTGAATACGTTTACTCCACATCGATGAAAGAACAGGGAATGGTCATCGTACAATTTTATGTGGGTGAAGATATTGAACGCTCGTTCGTAAAACTCTACAACGAGATCAATAAGCATATGGATATTATGCCCCAGGGAGTGAGCTTTCCCCTTGTGAAGACCCGTGCCATAGATGATGTGCCCATGTTGGGGTTAACATTGTGGAGTGAAAATTATGACGATTATCGCTTAAAGCAGATCGCTCAGGAATTGACCGGCGAGATCGAAAAAATAACTGATGTTTCAGCTACTCAAAAGATCGGTGGCCGTGATAGGCAATTACGTGTGGTTTTAGATAAAGATAAAATGGCTGCCAGCGGACTCGATTTTCTATCGGTCGCTGAGATGATCAGGGCAAACAACCAGCAATTAAGCGGTGGTACTTTTAACAAGAACGATATGGAATTTCTGGTCACTACCGGCAATTTCTTAGAGACCGTAACTGATGTAGAGAACCTCGTGGTTGGTGTACAACAAAATCGACCTGTTTACCTGAAACAGATCGCAAGTATTCAAGATGGTCCTGAGCTTCCTAAGAACTATGTAACACATGGCTATGGACAGACTAGTGAAATGGCAGACACTTACCGATCAGAATATCCTGCGGTCACCATTTCCATTGCCAAAAGAAAAGGAGCCGATGCCATGAAAATATCGGACATCATTTTGGAGAAGGTAGACCATCTCAAAAAGAATTTGATCCCGGATGATGTACATGTAGAAGTTACCAGAAATTACGGGGAAACAGCCTCCCACAAAGTGTCTGAACTGCTTATGCACTTAATTGGTGCCATCATTGCCGTAACTTTTGTGGTGATGCTCGCAATGGGCTGGCGCGGTGGATTAGTAGTATTCTTATCTGTACCCATCACCTTCGCACTTACCTTGTTGAGCTACTATATGCTGGATTATACCCTGAATAGAATCACACTGTTCGCCTTGGTATTTGTAACAGGTATTGTTGTGGACGACTCCATCATCATTGCTGAGAACATGCACCGGCATTTTAAGATGAAAAAGCTACCCTTTAAACAGGCTGCCTTGTACGCCATTAATGAAGTAGGAAACCCGACTATTCTGGCAACGTTTACTGTCATTGCATCGGTCTTGCCAATGGCCTTTGTATCTGGTTTGATGGGGCCTTATATGTCCCCTATGCCCATAGGGGCATCAATTGCCATGTTACTGTCACTCTTTGTAGCCCTTACCATTACACCCTATCTGGGATACATATTTCTTAGGGAAAAAGAGAAATCTTCCCGTGGAAAAACCGGGAAAACTGAGGAAAAACAAGAAAAAACCCTGGAGGAGACTTTTATATATAAAATCTACGCCAGGTTTGAACGTCCTTTGATAGAGAATAAAAAATACCGATGGATGTTCCTTGGAGTAACCTTCTTGCTACTTATGGGTTCGGTGGCCTTGTTCTTTACAAAGTCGGTAGCTGTTAAAATGTTGCCCTTTGACAACAAGAACGAATTCCAGGTGGTCATTGACATGCCTGAAGGGACTACCCTGGAGCGAACCGGTGCAGTTACTCAGGAAGTTGCTCAATACCTACGCACAAGACCGGAGGTCGTAAACTACCAAAGCTATGTAGGCACCTCGGCTCCAATTACTTTTAATGGGTTGGTAAGGCATTACGATCTGCGGGGTGGCAGTAATATGGCCGATATTCAGGTCAATTTGGTTGATAAGGGCGAACGCAGTGCACAAAGTCATGGTATTGCAAGCAGTTATCGTCCGGAAATACAACGGATTGGCGAAAAGTACAATGCCAATATTAAAATAGTTGAAGTACCGCCTGGGCCACCAGTACTTTCCACCATTGTTGGGGAGATCTACGGTCCTGATTATGACAGACAAATGGATATTGCTGACCAGGTTCAGAATATTCTAAAGAACACAGATGATGTGGTGGATGTAGATTGGATGGTAGAGGATGATCAGCGCGAATACCAATTTATTATCGATAAAGAAAAGGCTATGCTATATGGGGTGGCCCCTCAGCAAATTGCCTATACTATGAATATGGCTCTTTCAGAAAGAGAAATAACAAACTTATATGATGAGGACGCCTCTAAGCAGGTAGGATTATTACTGGCCCTGGATGAAAAGGAAAAGTCTACCATTAGTGATATTGCGCAACTGAAAGTAAGATCGAACCAGGGGAATATGATCACCATTGGCGACCTAACAGACATACAGGAGACCATAAGCGCCAAGACCATTTATAGAAAGAATCAAAAAAGAGTGGTATATGTGATGGCCGATATGGCTGGCGAATTAGAGAGTCCGGTGTATGCGATTTTGGGAATGACCGATAAGTTGAAGGGATTGAATTTACCTGCAGGTTATGATATTGAGGAACTCTATATTAAACAACCAGATTTTGAAGACGATTACACCGTAAAATGGGATGGAGAATGGCAGATCACCTTAGAGGTTTTCCGCGATCTGGGAATTGCCTTCCTGGGGGTCATCGTCATCATTTATATCCTGATAGTGGGCTGGTTCCAAAATTTTAAGGCGCCTGTTGTCATGATGGTTGCCATTCCACTATCTCTGGTAGGTATTGTATTAGGGCATTGGCTGATGGGTGCATTTTTTACGGCCACCTCCTTTATAGGAATGATTGCCTTGGCCGGTATTATGGTGCGAAACTCTGTGTTGCTGATCGATTTTGTGAACCTGAGACTTGCTGAGGGAATACCCATAAAACAAGCCGTCATAGAGGCAGGCGCCGTAAGGACTACACCTATATTACTGACTGCGGGTACGGTAGTTATTGGGGCGTTTGTTATTTTGTTCGATCCAATTTTTCAGGGATTGGCAATTTCGCTAATGGGAGGAACCATAGTTTCCACCGTCCTAACTCTGTTGGTGGTACCACTTGTATATTATATGATAGAACGCAAAAATTATCCGGAGGCATCCGTTCAAAATACATTAGAAAATCAAGAGTGATAATTTAAAATAATAGCCCAAAATGTTGATAACAAACAATTAAAGAGCAAAATATCATGAAACTACTAATAGTAACCGCCGTAGAGCAGTTTGAAAAGGATATCCCCAAACTCTTCAAGAAGGCGAATATTGAAAATTTCAGCGAGTCCGATATCAGCGGATTTAAAAATCCTACCACCATGTTGCGCACTGCAAGCTGGTTCCCAAGTGATTCGGGTGGCGTGGAATCCAGTTTATTTTTCTCCTTTACTGAAGGAGCCAATATTGAGCTACTGTTTAAGCTCATTGAGGAATTCAATCAAAAAATGGAAACCAACAACCCAATAAAGGCTGTTGTGGTTCCTATAGAAAAATTCATTTAATTAATACAGTGATGAAAAACAGAATTGTACGGGCCATTGCCGGTTCCTTTATTCTGATCAGCCTTTTATTGGCTATCTACGTAAACATTAATTGGTTGTGGTTTACTGCTTTTGTAGGGGTTAATCTCTTGCAGTCTTCCTTTACAAAATGGTGTTTGATGGATGATATACTCAATAAAATAGGAGTAAAAGAGTAACCAAATTAAGGGTTCTCTTTTAGGGTGACTCCTGCCCTACCTTAAAAATCAGATTCTTCTTATTTCGGGTTTTTTATGCATTTTTGATACTACAGTGCTTAGAACTTAATGGATCAACTACTTATAGGTACCGTCAGGGATCATTTTCTGGAATACTTCCGGACCTCTCCTATCATGGTCTTCTCTCCAGGCCGTGTCAACTTAATTGGGGAACATACAGATTACAACCTGGGCTATGTACTTCCCGGGGCCATAGACAAAGGAATCTGTATGGCCATTCAGGAAAGTAAAACTCCGGGATGTACTGCCATAGCTTTAGATATGGAAGATACCCATAGTTTTCATCTAGACGATCTAAAATCATTAGATGCCGGCGGATGGCGTAACTATGTAATGGGCGTGGTACACGAAATTGAGCAAAGAGGCTATAAGATCAATAATTTTAATCTGGTTTTTGGAGGTGATATCCCGGTTGGGGCCGGCTTGTCTTCATCCGCAGCCCTTGCCAATGCCGTTGTTATAGGTTTACATACAATATTTAATCTGGGTCTGAGTAAAATCGAAATGATTCAGATTTCACAGGCTGCCGAGAATAATTTTACAGGGGTTGAATGCGGGATTATGGATCAGTTTGCCAGTATGTTCGGGGAAGAAAATCATGCCATTTTTCTCGATTGCCGCTCATTGAAGTCGGAACTG